>DATNRE010000283.1:0-3534 GCA_036703685.1 Candidatus Obscuribacterales bacterium | reverse complement strand
CTCTTGAATCTCAAAATATTCCAAAGACTGAAATTCCTAATGCTGCGGCGATTGTTGTTTTAGGAGGTGGGACTAAACCCGCTTTACCGCCGCGTCCTTGGGTGGATGTCTCGGAAGCGGGCGATCGCATTTTATATGGAGCCCTATTACATCGTCAGAAAAAAGCCCCTTGGTTAATCTTAAGTGGGGGTAGAATTAATTGGCAAGGCGGGGGTGATCCCGAATCTCAAGATATGGCTAAAATTGCCGAAGTCATGGGTGTTCCTTCCTCCGCAATTTTACAAGATCCGACTTCATTAAATACCTATGAAAATGCTGTGAATGTGCAGAGTATTTTAAAAGAAAATAAGATTCAAGGGCCGATTTTATTAGTGACTTCTGCTTTACATACTCCGCGATCGCTATTAATTTTTAAGCGTCTAGGAATGGATGTTATACCAGCACCTACGGATTTTCTGATGATTCCTTCTGAAATTAATCAAGCTCAAAAAACTTGGCAAGGAATTTTACTCAGTTGGATACCCGATACCCTCTCCCTCCATCAAACTACCCAAGCTTTAAAAGAATATATTGGATTAGGAGTCTATCGGTTTCGAGGTTGGTTATAGTAAAGATGGGTAATAGGTAATAGGTAATAGGTAATAGGTAATATTTTACTTCCCCTGCTCCCCTGCTCCCCCTGCTCCCCCTGCTCCCCCTGTTCCCTGTTCCCTTGACTGATAACTGTGTTAAGGTAAAAGCATTCCTTAATCTAGGACTGTGTGATCATGCCATTTGAATGGGAACAGAAGGTTAAACAACCCGATCAGGCTGTGGTAGAAGCGCTCCAAGTCCATCAACTTACCCGTGAATTTCACCAAGAAGTTGAATATCGGGATGAATTTGCTCAATATTGTTCCTGGTATTATCAGACAGCGGCACGCCACCGTCAAGAACTGGAAAAAATGCGAAGGGATATTAATATTCTCGGTTGGTTTTTAGGTAAAAAATAGGAGACAGGGAGAAATTATGGATCAATATTCTCCGGTCTCCTGTCTTCTCAAACTATTGTATCAATTCTAACTCATCTTCTCGAAAATGGGCCTTGAACTTATTCCCAAAATCCACAACAATCGGCAAATTCGGGCTAAGGGGTCTTCCCTGCCAATCGGTAATAACAGATACAACATTTCCTTCCAATCCCTGAGCATCGAACTTTTGGTTTCGGTGTTCGGGATGGACATAAACGACAACAGATGTTTTAACAGAAACGCGATCGCCAGCCTTCATAAATTTTAACCTAGTATTTCCTCTCTAACTCCCCGGTAAGAGCACCTGTAAGTGTTACTGGTACTCTGATCAGACAGTCTTTCTATATTTGCACAAAATTGCCACAAAACTCCCAGCAAGCCAAGAAAATTTTGATTGGGATTTAGGCGGAGAGTCCGATCTTGACACTGAAGAATAAAGCATATACCCTTCAAATCCAGTCTTCTTGATCGTTTTTTTTGCCTCGATAAATTTGACCCGTGGCGTGAATTTGGCGAGTTTTTTCAAATAAAGTGTCGTCGGTATATCCCCAAATTTCTAAGATTCTTTCTAAATTGCTTTGAATATCTTTTGCACCTGGAAAACCCCGATAGCGAATTTTTAGACGGGCTAATTCTACCAGATTATAGTCCGTTGCCTCTTGCTCTAAAAGGCCAAGAACGATCTTTCGGTCAGTATTGTATTGAGGATGTTTTTGTTCTTGAGTTGTCATAACTAGCGATCGCTTACCCAATTCCTAATCACAAGATTTATTCTTTTAATTTAACACTATTAGAAGACTCAAAAGCAATCTCGGAAAAGTTTGTTTTTTTTACCGGATCAATTTCATCCCACTTGTATTAGAGAATGGACACTCTAATACGGACAACTCTTATGCGAATCTACAGCACTATTTTATTATCTACTTTGTTAGTCGCTGCCATGACTCGTCAATATCTTAATCCTGTTAACTATACCTCAGTTTCAAAAGGTGAAAAAGTCGCTTTTATTGTGACTCAAACTAGTACGGAATTTGATCAGCAAGGCATTCCTCATCGGGGAAGTGGACGTTAATTATCATGATTAGAAATAGGGAGGAGTAAGTTAAAAACCAAGAGGATCATCCCGATAGGTTTTTTAGTATCTGAGACTTACTCCATTTTTTTATATTTTATCAGGGGATGATCGATCAGGATTTAATTAATGATCCGGAGCAGGAATTAAAAGACTGGTATTCACAGATAGTCGTCCTAATCTCTGAACTCAAAATGTTTAACCTTCTTACAGTCTTAATCATCCTTCCTCTGGTGGGTTTGCCTCAGAGTTTTGACTCCCAGATTCAAACAACCCAACAGCGTGATTTACAAGAAATTCAGTCCTTCGAGTCCAGAGAATTCCTTGTGTCTCTGAACTCGGATCAAATAAAAATTGACAATCACAGCTACGAGGATCAAAATACCGAGGATATTGCTCCTAAACGTGGTGATGGACGACGAGAAAACTAATCACAGATTAAAATAAATTAATCGGGTTGTGGTTTTTTATTCTATCGCTTCTCCTCCGACAACGACATTGCGAAGCCGTAAACTAGGGCCTCCGCAACCCACGGGTAAACCATTTTGTCCCCCCTTTCCACAACCCCCCGATTCATCCCAATAAAAGTCATTACCAATACCTTCAATATCTGCTAGGGTGGTAAAGACATTTCCTGATAACGTTACATCTCGAACGGGTTCTTCTAGTTTGCCATTTCTAATCATCCAGGCTTCTCCCGCAGTGAAGGTAAACATTTCACCATTGGTCATTCCCCCTAACCAATTACGAGCATAAACCCCTTCTTTAATATCACTAAATAAGTCCTCAACGGAAGTATCACCCCGTTCGATCCAGGTATTTGTCATCCTGACTAAAGGCGGAAAATGATAATTCAAACAACGGGCATTTCCCGTCGGGACTTCTCCTAATTTACCTGCGGTTTCACGGGAATGAAGGCGACCAACTAAAGCCCCATCTTGGATCAGTTGGGTGGTAGTCGCCGGAGTTCCTTCGTCGTCATAGCTATAGCTTCCCCGATGTCCGCCGGGGGCTGCACCATCAAAGATTTGCAGATTTTTGGGGCCAAATTGACGGCCCAAGGTCATGACTTCTAATAAGTCGGGATTTTCATAGGTCATATCCGCTTCAGACAAATGACCGAAGGCTTCATGGACAAATAAACCCGACAAAATGGGGTCAATGACAACGGTATAAACATTGCCTTTCACCGGGGGAAGCGCCAGGGAGTTAACTGCCCGCCCCGCCGCACTACGAACCTGCTGATCGAGATTTGTCAGGTCTTCATAGGCTTTGCGGGAGCCTGTGGTTTCTCGTCCCGTTTGTACGGTTTCCCCATTTCTGGCCGTGGCTGCAAAGCGCATTTCCATATCGACCCAAGATTGTTCTAACAAAGTCCCTTCGGAGGTGATCAGAATCATTCTTTGGCTACTGTCGTTGTAGCGGACAGAAATTGTAGCAATACAGGGGTCA
>DATNRE010000282.1:0-1941 GCA_036703685.1 Candidatus Obscuribacterales bacterium | reverse complement strand
GCTGACCAGTTTTCTAATCCCGCTTCCGCATTCCCCCGATTATTATAAGCAATGGCATCATTAGGGTTAATAGCTAATACCCGATTATAGTCGGAGATCGCTTTTTCCCACTCTCTTAAACCTTCATAGGCTACCCCTCGGTTTAAATAGGCATCGGGAAAACTCGGTGCTAATTCTATCGATTGATTATAGTCAGAAATCGCCTGCTCCAGTTTATTTTGACTCACCCTAACATTGCCTCGGTTACTCCACATCGCCGGATTTTCAGGATATTGATCAATAATGTCACTCCAGTAGATTTCTGCTTGGGGAAACTGACCCTTTTGAGTGGCGGTAAATGCTTGCTCAAGCAGAGTATCCAAAGGGGAAGATAGGGATTGATTTTCCGCCCACAGGGGAGCCGCATTTCCCCAGGTAAAAATCAGAATACTGAACAATAGGGTTAGATTTTGGAGAAACCAACGCATTTTAGGTATTAACTCAAATAAGTTAAATCAATCAGAATACTTAATAGCTTAACCCATTATTCATCCAAATCAATTTTGCCTTGAACACCTTGTATAATCCGAGATAATTCAGTCTTTTCATTAACAACAATCCGACTGGGAGAACCACTAATAATCCGTTCATAATCCCGGAAAGAATCCGTAATTACAGGGCCATGATCACTAATAATATATTCTCTAATGCCTTTATCGTGCCAGGAGCCTCGCATTTTGAACACATTCAACGCCCGGCACATTTCCCCGCGAATTTCCACATATTGCAGCATCAAAATCGTATCAGTAATCGTGGAAATATGGGAATCGGTAATAGAATTAGACCCCATAAATTGATCCGTTGTATTCGTGAAAAATCCTGTAATTTCCTCCTGTTTAGCATAACCTGTCACCCCAATCACAAATTGACGAAAGGCGTTATTACTCACGCCCCGGGCTAAAGCCGATAAGGAATCAATCGCAATTCGATCCGGTTTAAATTCGGAAATTTCCGATTTAATAATTTGTAAATGATCCTCTAACCCAGTAGATTCAGGATAACTACATAAAATTTTGAGTAATCCTTTGCTTTCCATTTCTTCAAAATCAATTCCCCAGGAACTCGCATTTCTAAATAATTGAGATCGGGATTCTTCATAGGCAAATAACAGCGATCGTTGACCATTTCTACAGGCATTTTCTAGGAAAATACTAACTAATAAAGTTTTACCAGTTCCCGTCGCTCCGGTCGCCAGAATAATTGAATCTTTGAAGAACCCACCCCCACACATTTTATCAAGGGTGGGATTTCCAGAAGAAACCCGAACATTAGAGGAGCGTTGGGTAAGTCGCATCGCCCCCAGGGGAAAGATACTAATGCCATTATTAGTAATAGTAAAGGGATATTCCCCTTTCATGTGGGTAGTTCCCCGCAGTTTCAGGATTTCGGCCGTGCGTCGTCGCCGTTCTCCTTCTAATACGTTTCTCAAAATCACCACATTATCAGAGACAAATTCTTCCACCCCAAACCGAGCCACTGGGCCATATTCGGCCTCTCTTTCCGTGGTCATAATCGTAGTGGCTCCCACCTGTTTGAGTCGGGCCACCAGTCGAAAAATTTCCCGTCTCACCACTCCAGCACCGTCATATTGTTGAAAAACGGCGGTTACTGAATCAATAGATACTCGTCTAGCTTTATATTTACGAATAGCATATTGAATTCGCTCAATTAATGCAGATAGGTCAAAATTTCCGACAATATCTTGTCCCTCTGGGTCGGGAGAAGCATCTAAGATAAATAGCTTACCTTCATCAATTAATTTTTGCAGATCCCATCCAAAACTAGAGGCATTTTTAATAATATCTGTAGGTGATTCTTCAAAGGTAATAAAAATCCCGGGTTCATCAAAATAAATAATGCCGTTGTAGAGAAAATGAATAGCAAATAGGGTTTTTCCTGTGC
>DATNRE010000281.1:0-17187 GCA_036703685.1 Candidatus Obscuribacterales bacterium | reverse complement strand
AATGAAGAATTGGTTCATAATTCAAATGCAACTGTTGATGGGTAATCGCTTTTTGTAAATCTGCCTCTAAAGTTTCTCTCTGGGTAATGGTTTCTAGCATTTGAGGATGATAAAATAGGGTAGCACTTTTTCCTTGTTTTTTTGCATAATACAGGGCAATATCAGCAGATTGTAAATATTGTTCGGGATATTTCCAATTAAATTCGCTACAAACAATTCCCATATTAATTGCTGAGGTTAGGTTAATGCCGTTTAAATTGAAGGGGGTGATAAATTGATTTTTAATACAATTTATTTTAGAATTTAAGCACTCAATATCAACAAAATCAGGAATTAAAATAGCAAAGTCTTCGCTATCGACTCTGGCTACAATATCTACAACGCCCATAGAATTTTTTAAACGATTACTGACTTCAATTAATAATTGTTCAGCCAAATTATAACCCCAACTATATCTGAGGGATTTCAGGGGATATAAATTAATATAAATTAAAGCAAAGTTTTGAGAATCAACAGGTTTTTCTAAACAATATTTTAAGGATTCAATTAATTGGCTACGATTGGCTAAACCCGTGAGAAAATCTTGAAACGCATATCGTTGTAATTGTCTTTCAGCTTGTATACGGGTAGTGATATCCTGGGCTAAAACCACCTGGGATAATTGATTTTTCCATTGTAATTGATGAGAAAGGATTTCTACTTCAATTAAAGTTCCATCTTTTTTTTGATGTTGAGAAAAATTTCCGAGATCAATATTTTCAGGATTCCCCAGGGTTAAACTCCTGAAAAATTCCGATTTTTGCTTAGGATAAATATCTAATATTTTCATTCTGAGAAATTCTTTTTCTGAATAACCATAATGGGCGATCGCTGCCTCATTAACCGCCAGAAATTTTAAGGTTTTCAGATCATAAACCCAAATCGGTTGAGGATGACTCAGAAACAAATCTCGATACCGTTTTTCTGAAAGTTGCAAACGCTGGGTTTCTCGATGAATTAAATAATAAAGTAAAATACTGGTAATCAGAACAAAGAACCAGCCTTTCACAGTTTGAAGAAAGGTAATTGAATAGGGATAATTTGCTAATATTGCCAACAGTTGATCAGAAAAAACAATCCAAAGACTCCCAATCACTCCATAAATGAAAGTAATTTGGTACGCGGGATTTATAACTAATTTTTGCCAAATTTTCATGGAGAAAGGCACAGCTAATTTAGTTATTTATAGTTTAATACAGACTACGTACACATGGGCTGGGCTAGAAAATATAGCAATCCTAGATCATTCAATCATGATTGGGTAATTTTTAAGGATGATCTGACCCCGTTAACTCGATCAATCTTCTGAGGGTTGTTACTTTTTCCCGATGAAGGGGTGCAAACCATTCTAAATTGATAATCATGACTTCCAGAGTATAAGTATCTGGATTTAAGTAAACTCCAGCCGCCTGATTTTGCCCCAATTCCACCACCCAATATTCTATCCCATCGACTAGATGTAATTTTCCCCGTTGTTCTAATTCTAAAAGGGTATAATCTTTAGGACTGGCCCAATTTGCATCGACCATTAACCGAGCTTGAGTAATGCGATGCTCGATATTTTCTGTTTTCCACTGATTGTGTTCGGCAATTTTACAGAGTTGTTTTAACTCAATCTCACCAAATTTTGTAGATACGGGAATCGGTTTGAGTGAGCCATTGGCACTGACAAAGGTTTGGGTTGATTTGGTAGCCACAATCATTTTAGTTGTTCTCACGGATAAACTGTCTTAACTTGTGTTCTTATCATCTAAGTATTTTGGCTAAAAGTCAGTGATTTTACAGGGGTTATGGTTGTGATACGTTGATCTGATCTCCGTGATTCTACGCAAAATAGCCCCTGACTGAATTAACATCTCAAGAGTGATGGGGATCACAAACCCGGGGGAATATTGATGTCGATTATATTAATAAATAATTGGAATTTTTCCCGTTAAAGTCTAGTTATCGTTAATTATATCTACTTTTATAGCGCTAGGGAACAGGGAACAGGGAACAGGGAACAGGGAACAGTAAGCAGTGAAAAGGTTTCAGAACTCAAAAGTGTCCTAACTGTAATGCGTAGCGCTATAATATTATTTTTTATTTTCATCAAACTTATATTAGATTATCTTGAAAATCGAGTATAACCTATGAATATTAATTAAAAATTATTGGATTAAAGAAAAGCCATTACAACTTAAAAAATGAATTCCTTCCTGTTTTGTCTAAATTCCATACCCCTTTATTCACTTTCCATCACTGCCAATTGGTATAATTCCCGGGATTCTTGCTTGACTTGTCCTGACATTGCCGCTAATTGTAAATTAGCAAACGCATGAATATCCTCAGAATCATAATGGGTAGTTTGTAGCATCCGTCTTAATTTGTTTTCCAGATTCAAGCTCAGATAGCCCGTAGACATCACTTCTTGAACCACATCACGAACACGAATACAAGTCATGGTACAGTCCTATTGTTCAAAAGTTCTGATAATATTTAGTATCAGGTAATTTTAGTAAATCTGTCGTGATCCTGATACATGAACTGTACTGATATTTGCCGTGAGACTGGGGTGATCCCAAACAATCTTCAATAGTGATCTCGATCCAATAGTGAATCAAAAACCTGAGTTGAGCGATCCAGGGTTAAGGAATAATACACTGTCCTTTTTCCTGACCCAAGGCAGAAAAGCCAGGGATTAGACGCTTATTAACCTCCTGCTCCCTTAACCAACCCAGGTTCCCGGCCTCTAAGGATAGGGGGATAGGGGTAGCCGTTGGATCAACCTCTAACTGTTCAGTCGTCCCTTCCTTGGGGGTGGGAATCGAACAAATTTTAAGCTCTATCCAGGTTCCATCTTTGGGGGTAGACTCTTTTCGCTGAACCTGAAATACTGTGCCCTCTGGGACAGTGCCCTTAATGGTGGGTTTCCCAAATTCGTTCAGGAGAGTAATAGGTGAGGAATTACTGGCGGGGTTTCCCAATTGAATTAAGGATTGTAGGGTTAACAGACTGGTGGGGGAAGCCGTAGGGGTGGGGGCGGGAGTAATCAAAGAAGTATCAGCAGGAGTAGGAGTTTCCGTGGGTTGGGCTTGAGGCTCCCTCGGGTTAAATAATACCCCTAAACCATAGAGCAAAGCCCCTAGAATCCCTAATAACACAGCAATCCCCAGGGATAAGAACCAAATTTTACTCCCCCCCGATTCCTCCGGGCGCTTACCCACAATTACGGTTTCGATCAAGGAATCTTCCGCATCACTAGTGTCGGAGGAATCATCCCCCGAATCGTCGGTTAAAGGAATCACCGGAGCGATGCAAACCTCTTTCTGAGCATCGGGATCATCCTTGGGAACAACCGTAATTAATAATAAAGCCAGAGTCACGTTATCATGGCCATTTTGAGTATTGGCAATTTCAATCAGACGATCCCGAACCGTCCCTAAATCCACTTCTTGACGCAAAACGGGTAAAATTTCCGTTTGCCAATGTTGTTCTACCCGATCGCGATCGCTTAACCCATCAGAACACAATAAAAATACACAATCTTCATCCAGGGGAAACCGTTGTACCGTTGGATGCAGCGTCACCGATGAAGTAATCCCCAAAGCCTGAATTAAGGCCCCAGAAGCCCCCTGTTGCAAAGCATCTCGATAGATGGCGCAACCTAAACGCACCTGGCGAGAAGCCACATCATCATCCACCGTCACCTGATGACAACCACTCGAACTAATCCAATAAACCCGACTATCCCCCAAGTGGGTTAAATAAATTTCATGAATATGGGCTAAAGCCATTACCAAGGTTGTTCCCATGCGTTCACGACCTTGACGGTTTTCATCATCGTTGCGTTGACAAATCACGTCATTAGCGATGCAGGTTGCCCGTTTTAGTTTAGGGGTTAAAGATAATGGATCCCAATGGGCTTGATGCAGGGGCATTTGTTCCACCTGCTGACGCAGAACATCAATCGCCATGGAAGATGCGACTTCCCCACCGTCCTGTCCCCCAATCCCATCACAAACAATAGCCAGGGCGGGTTCCCCCGGGGGAACTGGGATGGGTTTACTTCCCAGGGGATAACAGGCATCCTCATTATGGGAACGAGTGGGGCCAGCATCGGTTCCGGTGGCTATTTCAATCCGACGATGATAACTCCGTCCACAAATTGAGAGGGCTTGATCCAATTGTTGGATCAGTTGGGTGGAGGTGCGTAATTCCCCCGAGGTCATTTGATGGGTCAGTTGTCGGAGGAATTTTTGGATTTGAGGCTGGGCCGTCGGAACCCACTGTTGCCAAAAATAACCTAATTGTTTGAGGGTGGGATTGTGGATGTCTAAGTCTAATTGCAACAACCGGACAAATCTTCCCTGAAGCCGCAGTAAGTGGGAATTGAGCAAACTCGAAGCGACATCTTGACGACTAAAGGGTTGCCAAAGTTGAGCAATTTGCCACAACCAATTGAGTTGGCGCATGGCGGTTGCATCGGGCCACAGGGCTGTTAATGTGGGCATTAAGGTTTCCCCGTGCTCTGCAATCGGCCCTTTTTCTAAGAGAATGATCGGTTTATTCGTTTCTGCCTTAGCTGGGGAGATAATTCCATAGACCTGCGGAATGTGCAACCGATAGGCAAATAATTTTAGATAGGGAGAAATCTGATCGGAAATCTCGCTGGGTATTTCTGGCAAGAGATCTGGCCGCGTATCCACTACAATTCGATTAGTTTTGAGGAGGTAGCGATCTGCGATCAGCGTTCCCGAAGGTTTATCTTCAATTCCTTCGCCTACAGTCCACAGATAGTGTTTTGCCACAGGATTTTGCATTTGGGTTCCTCACGCCTGGCGTTGCCACTCAAAAGTGATCTTCTAAAATTTAGGATGGTTGATTGTTGTTCTCTACTTCACTGCCACGGGGCGACAACAAAGCACCGCAAACAAATGGGCAATCCGGCTCGATTTTTATAACTCACCCTAAAAATTAGCACCAATTGGCAATCAAGATCAGGTAATCTGAACTATTGTAGCCTTTGAGCATCACCATCTGGTTAACCGTTTGTTGTTAATTTTTCTTGGCTCCGGGCAAGGATGCTTACAGCATGAGTGATTCTCCCCCTAACCCCTCCGATGACCCTAAGTTATTACCTGATTTGGAAATTAATGAACGCCTGACTCAACTCAAAAAGTCTCACGGTCACTATTACCAGATGATTAATTTAGAGGTTTGGGCTTTAATTGAAACCTTGGATCAGTTTTTTCCAGGTTCTTGGAATCGGTTTATGAGTAACCGTCAACTTTCCATGAAACAATTTTTACAACGTCAGCGATCGCAAAAACAATCTCCAGCACCGGATGAGTAAGATTATTTTAGGGCAATCATCAGGTTTAGGGCATCTACAAACTTGCCATAAAGGGTCTGTATACAGTGAGTACAGACCCTTTATAGTCTACTTTTACTAACTGCCCACCCGGGGTAATCCCATACTATAGTTCACCGCCCGACAGTTGAGGTTATAGCTAATTTCCCCCCCTTGGATCAGTGCTCGCACTAAATGTTCTAAATCTGATCCAATTCGACGTAAATTGTATTCGGTTAGGTCTTCGCCACTGAAAGCCTCGACTAACTCGTCAAATTTGCGATACACTTTTTGCAGAGCCTGATCATTCCAGTTAAATTCGTTATCGGGATCAATATCCAAGGTCAATACTTGTTCATTGTTCACTAACTCCTCATCCTTAATTTCCGCCGTATAAATATGAATATGGCGAGTTGTTGATTTCAGCAGCATAAGCGGTTTATCTGAATAGATTTTATCTTGATTGTTTTTTATTTTGCCATTACTCTAGGAAATAATGACTAATTTTTGGGATCAAATTTTTAACTTTGCACTCACCACCGCCACCGACGTTGGACAACAGTTAATTCTCGATTTTGGCACAGTCCAAGCTGCGGAAAAGGCCGATGGTAGTTTAGTCACCCAGTCTGACCAGTGGGCGGATCAGGAAATTCGCACCCGCATTGCTAATACTTTTCCTGACCATGGGGTGATCAGTGAAGAAGCTGAACATATTTTTCCGAATACCGAGTGGTGTTGGGTAATTGATCCTTTAGATGGTACAACCAATTTTGCCAGAGGTATTCCGATTTGGGGGATTTCTCTAGGATTACTCTATCAAGGAACTCCGGTATTTGGTTTAATTCATTTACCGCCTTTACAGCAAACCTTTCATGGGTTTTGGTATGGTGCATCGGGGTTAAGCGGGCCAGAAGGGGCTTTTTTAAATGGTCAGCCTATCCATTCTAGTCCTGATCCTTTGAGTTCTAATCACTTTTTTAACCTCTGTTCTCGAAGTATTGCGATCGCTCCCCATCTCCCTTGTAAAATTCGGATGTTAGGCATGGCGGCTTATAATTTTTTAACAGTGGCCGTCGGTGCTACATTAGGGGGCGTGGAAGCCACTCCTAAAATTTGGGATATCGCCGGAAGTTGGGTAATTGTCAAGGCGTCGGGTGCGGTTTGGTGTTCTCTCTCGACCGAACCTTTTCCCCTAGAAATTGACCGAAATTATGGAACTCAATCTTACCCTACATTGGTCGTGAGTCAAGCTGAATTATTATCAGTATTTCAACCATTGGCTAATGATTTTATCAATTAACTAGAATAGAAACCGGGTTTCTCGAAGAAGCCCGGTTTCTAAACTTTACACCTTCACCCCATTAGCAAATCGAATTTTTAAATAATCATCTTCCATTTTTGCCCCGGAAGGTTGTAACATTGCTAAGGCTTGAGGCAACACTAAATTCCGGCGATGATTACCAATTCTGATATTCAATTCATCTCCGGTTTTATTCAATTGAACTTGTTCTTTAGGAATCCCAGGTAAATACAATTCTAGCGTATATTCATTATTATCTACCACCACTTTAAGTGTATTTTCTTGATAATAAACCTGACTAGGATCTTCATCCTTATATAGCACTTCTTTCAATCTTTCCAATGCTTCAAACCCACATAACTCCTCAGAAAATAACGGCACTTCCTTAACGGGTAAGGGGTTAAAATTGTCGTGGATTTCTTGACGATACTGTTTTTGATTGTCTTTCCATTTTTGGAAAAAAGGATCAGTCACTTCATCAGGAATAATCCGATTAGAAATAACTAAATCTGTCGAAACATTATACAAACTCAAATAGGCATGGGCGCGTAAAGATTCCTTAATGACCATTTTTTCCGGGTTCGTTACTAAACGTACCGAGGTTTGCATATTATCAGTT
Source organism: Candidatus Obscuribacterales bacterium (assembly GCA_036703685.1). GTDB lineage: Bacteria > Cyanobacteriota > Cyanobacteriia > Cyanobacteriales > Microcoleaceae > Planktothrix. The sequence continues at coordinate 9,897 of DATNRE010000281.1, read as the reverse complement.
AAAACCTTTTCTAAGGCTTCAATTTTTTCATAGAATTCATAAGGTGCATCCATCACTTCTTTATCCGGTAAAGAAAACCCGGTTAAAGGTTTAAAAATCGGCTCAAATAGAGGACGCAACGCCACCGACATCCCTTGTAACGGTTTATAAAATTTTCTCATATACCAACCGCCCACTTCGGGTAAACTTAACAGTCTCAACGCGGTTCCCGTTGGGGCAGAATCAATAATTAATACGTCAAAATCTCCCTCATCATAATGGCGCTTCATCCGCACCAGACCGAAAATTTCATCCATTCCGGGCAAGATAGCCAGTTCTTCCGCCTGGACACCATCGAGTCCTCGCGCCTGTAATACCTGACTAATATAGCGTTTCACCGCCCCCCAGTTCCCCTCCAGTTCCATCAGGGCGTCCAATTCTGCCCCCCACAGGTTGGGTCGGACGAGACGGGGTTCGTGTCCCAAGGGCATATCAAAGCTATCGGCCAGGGAGTGGGCGGGGTCGGTACTCAATACCAGGGTTTTATGTCCCAACTCGGCACAGCGTAAGCCTGTTGCTGCTGCAACGGAGGTTTTACCCACGCCACCTTTACCCGTCATTAGAATTACGCGCATACAGTTTAAACTTAAAATTTGTTTACATTATTTAACTGTAGCGGTTTTTCATCCCGAATAACTGTTTCACCACGTCCAAGCGCGAACAGTCCCAATAGTCGATATGGCTTTCTATCAGGTTATGGGGGTTTAATTTGAGTTCACTCCGTCCCGGGATAGAAATTCTGGGTTTCCAGGGGAGGGGAGTTGTCCAACTCAGTGTCCAACGGGTTTCTATTAAATTATCAGTTTGAGTGATAGTATGTAAATCCAGTTGAATCTCTAAAAACCAAGTTTTGATAAATCCGATCATTTGTTGATAACGTTTTAACCCGTTAAATTGATTCATGGGGTCTTTAAAATAAACGTTATCGGCATAAATATCATAGCTTTGGTTATCGGGAAATTGTTGATAATCCTGTTTAATAATTTCAATAATATTCATGACTTGATTATAACCCAAAATCGATTAATTTATTGTATCTAGCAGTAAACGGGAATTGCTCATTGAGAATTATCAGGGTAACGTTTTGCTGTTCCATATAGGTAATGATCGTGATTGATTGACCAATCTGGAGGAGCCTCAACAGTTCCCGTTATTGATTCTAAGATATCCCAAGCATTTTGTTGATTTTGAACAAAAGTTATCTTTTGCTCAGTTTCTTTTTCGTGTTCTGTATTCCCTTCAGTATTCAAATAAGTTTGTAACCATTCTGCCAGTTGACGGACTTCAATAGCAGATAATTTTTGAATAGCCGCTTCAACTTCTGTTAGTGAATTCATCCTATTTTAGCGGTTAAGTAACAATTTGATTTTAACATTATTTCTCAATCCCTCGTTCCCTCGTTTCTAGGTTCTACCTAGAAATGCTAAAATGGTGGCTCTGCCACCCATTAATTTATAGAGGCAGAGCCTCAATCATAGCATTCCCAGGCTGGAGCCTGGGAACGAGAAAACGAGAAAATAAATTAGTGCTTTTGCCTAGTTTTGACATATTGTGCCACCACCGGATTTAAAGTAAAAAAAGTTATTTTTTCCCGATCTTGTGTCTCTAATAAAAATCGCATACACAGGGATTTTATCGCATTAATTAACTCGGAATTAGATAATTTTATTTTGTTTAATATCTCTGATAGGAGAACTCCTTCTGTTTCTTGGGAAAGCTGAGTGATTACCGTAACTTCTTCCTCTGTTAATCTTCCTAATAGTTGCTCTAAACGCGATTGTAATGATTCATCTAAAAGGGGCATATCATATTCCAAAAAATCAGCAACTTTACTACTAAATAATTCTCGAATCAGGGCAGCAGTTATATTTAACCAGAGAGGGTTGCCTTGATAGATATTAATTAGGGTTTCCCAGGTTTCTGCTTCTAATAATTGATGGGAGCTTAAAATATCTTTCGCGCCTAGACCCAAACTGCCTAAAACTAAAGAATGAATGGGGGAATTTGATTTTTCTAATTCAGCAATTTCCCTAGGTTTTTCCGAACTAATTAACAGGAAACAACTATTATGATTAACTTGGGTGATTTGTTTAAAAAATAACTGATAATCTTCATAGCCTGATTTATATTGTCCAGCAAGTTGACCACTGCTAAAAAGTGTCTGCACGTCATCGAGAATAATTAGACATCGGTATTTTCGCAGATAATTGAGGATTTGGGAAATTTTGGTTTCGATATTTTGGGGTATTTCTGATGATTCGGAGAAATTTTTTAGGATTTGAGAAAGATATTGTTCTAGGTTAGGAGAAAAGCGCAGACTTCGATAGATGATGTAATCAAATTGGGTTTTGATTTGGTCAATTAGGTGAAGGGCAAGGCTAGTTTTGCCAATACCACTGATTCCTAGAAGTGCAATTAAGCGTGTACGATCTTGTGTTATCCAGTTTTCCAGGGTGGAGAGTTGGGGAGTGCGATCGTAAAAGCTGAATATTTCCGGTGCGTCGCCTAAGTCTATTTGGAGTTGTTTAGGAGTTTGTTCGGAGTTTTGTGTTTCTGTTGGACTTCTCGCCCTTTCTTGACAAACATTGACGTGATTAAAAGTAACATGATTGCTCAGAATAGCTGATGGAGAGTTATAAAAATTTGCCCTTTCTAGTATTGCTCTAACATTTCCTTTACTAACTTCTTCGTCGAAGACATCTGATAATATCTTCCATAATTCAGAAGCCGCAACCCTAACATAACCTTCACTACAATCACGATCCTGCGCTACTTTTGTTGCATATTTCCGACCTTGGATCGCTTCTTTTAAAATAGCTTCTTGCAGGTCATCTAAATGCTTCCCTGTTTTGGAAAAAACTTTTTCATCGGCAAATCTTAAGACTTCCTTAAGCTCCATAGATCGCGTTTGGGGTAATTTTTCGTTATTATAACTTATTTTCTATAACTTTTTAGATAGTATTATATAACATTTTATAACGCGATTAAGTAGGCGATCAGCGAAGGAGATCATTGTATCATTTTTGGAGTTGAGGTTGGTTGCACTGAGAGCGATCGTGCTACATCCCGGCTTGTGGATATTTCTGGTCTTTGCACGGTGTCTGAGGGTAATTCCCACCAGCCCTAACGACAAATACTTATATTTTGACAGATTCAGTAGAAAGAGGAGCAAAATGTCATGTCGGAGAATATGGATCATAAAATAACTAGCTTGAAAGAGCAGATTAACTACGAACTAGCAAAAGGTTCTTCGTCGTCAACCAGCACTAGGGATGCTCTGATTGCTCAAATAGCTGCTTATCTTGCTAATGCTGATTTAACATCAAGCCAGAAAAGCACTTTACAAGATTTGTATGCACAATTAGAGGCTTTGAAAAACTCATAAGTGTGTCTTAAATCAACAGCATCTGTCTAGGTCTGAATTTGAAAAAAGTTAGTAGAAAAAATAGGAAGTAGCATGGCACCTTACATTGATACGGAAGCTGCTGATGATAATCTTGATAGGATTCAAAATAGGATAATGATCCGCTTTGATGAAGATTCTTGGGGAGACTCAATTAGCGCAAAAAGAATATCAGAAGATACAGTTCATATCATAACTTTAACCGTAAGCCCAGACAATGAAAATCAAGGTCGTGGTACAGCACTTGTTCAGAAGGTTTTTGACGAATTACCTAGTGATGTTAAACAAGTTGTTGTAAAAACAAATGACAATCCTGGGTGGTGGTCACATATTAAACCTAGAATTCGCGGTCGTGCAAACCTTGTCTTATAGTTCCATTCAGAAATGGAAGGATTGATTGAGAAAAGTTGCGATCGCCAACATTTATAGGAAAGGTTAAAGGTTAAGCGATCGCTCTCTCGAATCTACTGTGCGGTATCGCAAAGGATGGGAGAGGGTGCAGGGGGCGATCGCTTCTTAATATCATTGATAATTTTAAATTGGAGTATAAATATGAGCGATATTAAGAAAAGATCCGTTCCGATTAGTCACATACTCGCAGCGTTTTTTTTCCCCCCGCTTGGCGTATTTTTGACGGTCGGGCTTGGCGCTCATTTTTGGATAAACCTGGTACTCACATTATTTTTTACCTGGATTCCGGGAGTTATCCACGCTTTTTGGCTGCTTTTTAATCACAATGCCTTAGTTAATAAAAATGAAGCTAAAACTTCTAGTCTTCCTAATCCTAATGAAATAAAATACCCGACTATTGATGAAAGTCAACTAAATGATGATTTAAGTTCAGCATTAGGAATAGATTATCGAAACCTGAGAAATTTTCTCGCCGTCAAAGACTTTGAATCCGCTAATAAGGAAACTCAATCTCTTTTCCTAAAGTTTTTCTTTATAGACCGCAATCGACTTGATCCTGACCCTGAAAAACCAAAAAGTATTCCTTGTACAGATATATGTACTATAGACAGACTCTGGGTCAAATACAGCGAAGGACTTTTTGGTATTAGTGTTCAAAATGACATTTGGTTTGATATTTTTTGGAATTTTTACCTTGAAGGACAAAAATTTGCAATCCGAGAAAAAATTGAAAAGAGCGACAATGAACTTCGCCAAGCAGCTTCGCTCCATAGTTGGCCTAAATTTAATGATACGGTAGGATGGAAATCAGACAGAAACTATATTTATCAAGGTTTAGCACCAAAGGGTCATTTACCAGTCCTATATAGTCCTCACAGCTTGAGGTGTTACTCTGCTATGACAGCCTTATTTGATCGACTTCGTAAATGTCTTGAGTAGAAAAAAGATACCTAGGCTCCGCAAACAAGTCGCCCAACTTAATCAAATGAATTCTATATAGCAATTTCTGCTCAAGAGTGAGGGAAATGCGATCGCCCTTCATTTTCCGAAGTGCGATCGCCCTTTCTTTCCCAAAGTATGATTTTTATGATCAACTTCCTTTTTTACCTAAAGTGCGATCTGGTTATGCTATATTATAAGTGCGTTTTGTATATACAATATCATGCAGTTTGAATGGGATGAAAATAAAAACGCCCAAAATCTCAAAAAACATGGCATTAGCTTTGAAGAAGCTCAAGAAATCTTTGATGGAATCGTTTTTAATGCCATTGATGAGCGTTTTGACTACGGAGAAATCCGAGAAATCAGTATTGGTGCCATACAAGGTGTCGTTATCGTCACCGTAGCGCATACTGAAAAAAATGGAGTTATCCGCATCATCTGGTGCAAGAAAAGCCACTCGTCGAGAAAAAAATACCTACTATGACTATCTCGCCCAAACGACTTGAGGAATTAGAAAATATTCCAGAATCTGCGATCGATACCTCTGATATTCCTGAATTAGATGCGAATTTCTGGGAAAAAGCAAAACTTGTAACACCACTGACAAAACAAGCTATTTCTTTAAAAGTTGATAGCGATGTATTAGATTGGTTTAAAAACCAAGGAAAAGGTTATCAATCTCTAATGAATGCCGTGCTGCGCTCTTATGTTGAAAATCATATAAAGAACAGTTAATAAATATGCGATCGCACTCTGATCTTCATGCTTGATGTTGAGGTTTTTGGGTTAATTGTTATTATAGCAATTTAGGATCGAGGGAAATGCGATCGCACTGCATTGTTAAAAATGCGATCGCCCATCTTTGCTTAAGTCTCAAACGGGTTAATCAATGTGAGTTCAGCAATCCACCGAAAATCGTCTATATTTCTTGTAACTAAAGTTATGCCATAAACCAAAGCTGTTGCCGCCATAATAGCATCCCCAAGAGTCATTCTCCTCATCTGTCGCAACGCCACTGCTTGATCCAGTACAGCGTTAGAAATCGGTAAAACCTCCACAACATCAAAAAACTCCTCAAAATACAATCTATAATCTTCAGTTAGTCGATGATAGCCCAAGACTTCAACGTAACTTATTGCCGATACAACTATGTCATGTTCGCCAATAAACTGCCTAATCTTCGAGTTTTCCAGTTGGGAAGCGTAGATAATAATATTACTATCAAGTAGCATTATCCATCCCTACTTGGAAGTGGACGATATCGCGCTTCACTTAATTTATCGACATCGACGCTTATTAGAAGCGGATAATCTCGATCGTGCATCGCGATCTCTGAAAACAAACATCAAATTCTCGAAAAAAGTTCGTTTGCCCAAGAATTAAGGGCACCTGAGAGGATTGTGCCCAGGCAAATGCTAGACGAACTGGTTCCAGATTCCCAATTTGAACATACACAAATACACCCCGCGCCTCAACCCTTGCAAGATTTCCAGTCAATGGCAAGCGGACAGTTTGTTCCTCCCAAATTGCACCCAATTGCACCCCTATGTCATAAGGTAATAGGTTGACCGCAGACCCAGTATCTAGCAGTGCATTCGCGGAGACAGAAAAGCCTGCATGACTCAGAGTGATGGGAATCGTGGGTAATGCTTCATCGTCAGAAAAGGGAAACTCGATTGTACTAGGCATGAGTAGATGCCTCTTGGTCATCCCGAATCATCTGCATCAGAATGTTTGCAGCTTCCGTTGCGTCGTAGGGCGACCAAACCGGATACTCTGATTCAGAAAAAATAACTTGTAATTCAGCCTTTGGGATTTGCACAGCTAGGAGTTTGAAGAGAGATAATTTGTCTGACTGGCTCAGATTGTTCACCAAAGGAATTAACTCAGCGAGAGACATGGTTTAAACTCCCAGACATACGATAATACATTTATCATAAGCGATTGAGCCTCTAGTGCAGCTTGGCAGAAATAACCCACCACTTGAAAAAAGGCAAAAAGCTGAATATACAAGGTTTCTTCCCTTCTTCCTTCTGCCTTATTGCACTGGGAGAGTAGCGATGTACAAAGACCCAATTTTGGAACAGATCCACAAGTACAGAGAAGAAGGCGATCGCACCAAGCGTCTTTAGTTAGTCGATGATAACCTAACACTTCAACGTAACTTATTGCCGATACAACTATGTCATGTTCGCCAATAAACTGCCTAATCTGTGCGTTTTCCAGTTGGGAAGCGTAAATAATAATATTACTATCCAGTAGCATTATCCATCCCTACTTGGAAGTGGACGATCTTGACGTAACTCTCGCTGCCATTTTACCGGATCGCTAATATCAGCACAGACATTACTTGCTGCAATTTTTTCCAATATTTCAACTGTTTTTTGGCGACGAAACTCAGCAGTTAGACTCGATCTATCTTCTTGAAAAGTAACGTAAACTCTAATAGGGCGATCGCTCTGTTTGGGAACCTCCCGCGCCCATTCTAAAAGGTTGCCGTTCAATATAGCCTCATATATTCGCTGCATATCATCTCTCAACTATTTTTTCTATTCTAACCTTTGAATAATTGTTTCGGCCCCTTCTTTTACCTAATCAAATGGATTCAATATAGTTAACTCATCAACGCACTTAAAATTCTTAGCATTACGAGTTACTAAAACACATCCCTCAACTAAAGCACAGGCTGCAATTACGCCATCACCTAGTTTCAAGCGATAATCTCGACGAATCTGGGCTGCACGATCTAAAACTGATTCTGTCAATGATACGCAGTTAAGAAGTCTCAAAAATTCTCGCATCTCGTTCGCTTCTTCTTCCGTCAATGCCGGGTAACAAAGTAACTCTATCCAACTAATGGGACAGTAAAATGCCTCTGCATCTCCAACTTCAATTTTATCAAATATAGGCTGAACTTCTGACCCATCATTGAAGTAGTAAATCAGGATGTTGGTATCGAGAAGATATTTATTAATCATCCCATTCTTCTCTAATTTGCAACTGGAATTCCAAAGCATCCAAACGATACGGCAAAAAACCTCGCCATCTCTTTAAATTTTTTCCGGGTAATCTTTCACTGCTATCCTGAGTCTGGGTTATTCCCCGATCGCGCATCAATGCTGACAATACTTCTAAAAGTTGTTGTTGCTCGTCAGGGGTGAGATTTTGAGCCTGACTCAGTACCTCTCTATAAGTAGACATTATGCTTGATATTGAGATTTTTTTTGTTAGTTGTTATTATAGCAATTTAGGATCGAGGGAAATGCGATCGCCTTTCTTTCCCCTTCTAAAAATACCCCCTCAAATTCTCAAATTCTCCAACACTAAAACGGTTAACTCCGGTAAAGAAGGCAACCGCGCATCATTTGTCAAAAAAAATGAAGCACCCTCACAGATAGCTGTAGCCATTTGAATAGAATCAGGCGATCGCAAATTATAAATTGCTCTGGTGTTGTGCTGCTTTTTCAGCAATATCTGGAGTTAATTCAACCACAGTTAAACTTTCTTGATTGAGCAATATTTCACGATATTCTTGAGCATCAATCCCATGCCAAATTTCCTCACCCAATCCTTCTAATTCTAAAATACTCCGCTTAGGTTTAGGCTGAAATCGGTGACGAACATATACTAATAATTCAGAAATGAGTCGCAGTTGCTCATCTGGTGTAAGTCTTAGAACCTCAGTCAGTACGCTGCTATAAGTAGACATTATGCTTGATGTTGAGATTTTTTTACTGGTTGTTATTATAGCAATTTACGATAGAGGGAAATGCGATCGCACTTCCTTTTCAAAAATGCGATCGCCCTTATTTGTAAACATCCCCCCTAGAATTAATTGCTGTCACAACATATACTTGGTTTTCCTTGTCTTCTACAAAAAGTATCCGATATTTACCCACTCGCAGCCTTAATTCAGAACGACCTTTAAGTTGCTTAATGTCAAGCCCGCCATAGTTACTGACTAAAGTATCTAAAGCCTTGATAATTCGTACTAGGTCATCTGGTTGCATTCGTGATAAATAGCGTTCTGCTGCTTTCAGGAGAATGTAGTCAGTCAACTTTTTTCTCCAAATAACTTTAATTTAAGTTCTTTGGAAGATATCCCCTGATCGTGACCAGCCCGATAATCTTGCCAAGCAGCTTCGCTCTGGGCTATTTCTTCTGCTGAAATTAATTCATCATCTTCTCCAACTTCTTCGTGTAACTGAATCATCTTTTTCAAATCTTCTAATAACCGCAATTGGTCTACAAGCGTCAGGCTTTTAACTTGATTCAGTACCTTGCTATAAGTAAACATAGACTTGGTTTTAAGAGTTTTTGCTTGCTCTCTATTATATCTCAATTGTAGTAAGCCCTAAAGGGCTAGGAGGCGTGAACGCCTCACTACTTCAATATTTGCGTTCTTGGGGTTCAAATAGGGTAATTTTTACCGGACGATACGCTAAATCAATACCCACCGGAGAATAATAAGCTAAGGTATGTTTTAGGAAGGTTTCATCATTGCGTTGAGGATAATCTTCTCGACTGTGAGCCCCTCGACTTTCCTGACGATTTAAGGCAGAAGTTAAAATCATATTTCCCACAATCATAATATTTTTTAACTCCAATGCTTCAATTAATTCGGTATTCCAACATTTGCCTTTATCATCTAAATAAATCCGTTGATAACGATTTTGCAATTCTTGAATTTGACTTAACCCTTCTTGCATAATACTATCAGTTCTAAACACACCACAATGAGCCGTCATAGCATCTTGGAACTCTTGACGCAGTTGGGCAATTCTATAGTCTCCCGACTGGTCTAATAACCCTTGTAATTGCCCTTGGGCTTCTTTCAAATAACGCTGTTCATCAATTGTCGGTAACTTACGATTTTGCACAAATTGGGCAATAGCGGCCCCGGTTCTTTTGCCATAAACCACACATTCTAATAAGGAATTACTGCCTAAACGATTGGCTCCATGTACTGAAACACAGGCGGCTTCTCCAGCAGCAAATAAGCCATCCACAAAACTATCAATCCCGCTTAAAACTTGCCCATCAATATTAGTCGGAATACCCCCCATGGAATAGTGAACGGTGGGACGCACAGGCATCGGTTG
>DATNRE010000280.1:0-22643 GCA_036703685.1 Candidatus Obscuribacterales bacterium | reverse complement strand
GGTAATGACTGACAATCATTTCAGGGGAAGTGCCACAAATACGTCCTACGGTTGCTACATCAACCCCTAGACGCGCTAAATGGGTTATGTAACCATGACGGAGGTTATAGCAAGGTAAGTAACGTTCTATAGCTTCATCGGCAACCAACCGGGTTACGATGTACCGCCAGTACCGAGATGAGAAATTGTGCTGATCAATGTAATTACCTTTGACTGATGGGAATATTAGATTATTCTCGTTTTGAATCCTAGGAAATGATTCTATTGTTTCCAGCAATTCATTGTTAACGGGAAATAACCGTGATTCCCCTGTTTTAGTTCCCTTTAGTATTCCTTTAGAAAACGCTTTACAGAAATCAATTAACACCCTGTTGTCTTTATGTTTAATGTCATCCCAGGTTAAGGCGATTGCTTCTTCCGGTCTGCATCCCGTTAATGTACAGAACTGGACAAAGGGATAGTAGTAACTGTGAGGAAATTGTTTTTTGTTAAAAACGTACCTGTTATTTTTGAACGCATCCCAGATAGTCTTTAAGTCTTGAGTTGAGAATGCCTCACGGGTTCTACTCCCTGACTCACTACTAGAATCTATTAACCCACGTTTTTTTAACGCTGAATAAGGGTTTTTTATCTCATCTATTGCGCCTAATTCGTTACAGAGGTTAAATGCTGCATTGATGTCATCAAACACCCTTGATAGTGTCCCCGTCTTATATTTTTCTAGCAAGTAGACTATGAGCGATGACGCTTGATTAAAATTAAGTAATTCGGGATTTGATACAGACGCCAGACATCTATCTACCTGTGCCCAGGTTGTTTTTTGCGTTGTTATCTCAACTTTCCCCGCCATTAACACTTTGTACTGTTCCCAGATGGTTTTTATGTTGTGCTGTGTTTGTTTACCCGTGGGGGGTGTTTGTATAGCTCTACGGGAATCATACTTAACAAGCGTTGGGTCAAATTGTCCTAGCGTGATGTCTAAGTCAATCTGGGAAGATTTAGCTTGAGCGATTTTAAGGGACTCCTTAGAAATACTCCCTACGGTTAATGTATGGGTTTTTCCGTTGAGTGTCCACCGCAGTCGGTAACTACCTTTGAACGATTCAACCGAAACCCTACCAGTTCTCAACACTCTTTTGTTTTCTAGTTTTTCCATTTCCTGACTTGCATATATTGGATTCAAGTCAGATACAAGATTCAGAAACTAATAGGGGTATAAAAAAGCTGCAACCCTTGATATAAGGTGTTCTGCTATGTGTATGCCACATTGACATCGTGGGGGTCGGTGGTTCGAGTCCACTTGTGTCCATAGTTTGATAGAACACTAAAACCTACACCGCTTAGGATTTTTACCTGCTCCTCTTTGCATATGAAGGAAGGCTCAAACCCTGATTCTATCCATAATCTATGTCCGGGGCTTTATTCTTTTTGATTATAATAGGATAGAACCTTTTCAACTCCCGAAGATTAGGAGATAATTTGACAATGAAGACATTATTAAAATGGTCTGTGGAAGATTATCATAACATGATTGATGCTGGAATTTTGTGCGATCGCAACGTCGAACTTTTAGCCGGTGAAATTATTAAAATGAGTCCAGAAAGTCCCTCTCATTATTATACGGTTAAGCAAGGCACAAAATACTTAGAAACCTTGTTAACAGGTAAAGCTGATATTCGTTTTAATGGCCCCATTACCCTTTCTGAATCTGAACCCGAACCCGATATTGCGATTGTCCGACTACCGGAGTCAATTTATAAAGATCATCATCCATATAGTGAGGATATTTTTTGGATTATTGAAGTAGCTAAAAGCAGTTTAAAAAAAGATTTAGAATTAAAATTATCAATTTACGCCCAGGCTAATATTCAAGAATATTGGGTTTTAGATCTATCCCAAAAACAATTAATAGTATTTAGAGATCCTAAAAATAACATCTATTTGAGTCAACAAATTATTCATCAAGGTAATATTAACCCTTTAGCTTTTCCTGATATTGAGATATCCGTTGAAAGACTATTAAAATAAAAACGGGATCACCGATTAACTCAACACAAAAAAATATGATTTTGTCCCTAGTTCCCTGGTTCCACCAGGTAACTCATTTAAGAGGCTCCGCCTCTGAGAAATGAGGTGGCAGAGCCACCTTGTCAGCATTTCTAGGTAGAACCTAGAAACGAGGGAAAACGTTGTTGGGCTTTAGCCCTAAGTGGGCTAAAGCCCAACAACAAAAATTTTGAAGTTATGTTGGTAGGTTTTGTTTGTGTAGCGACAAATTTTAATTGATCGAAATATAGGAGTTTTCACTGCTATCCTAAACAATAGCCCAAAGTTCTCTTGTGATTATGTGGCGCATCTCTATCCCCAGAGAAGTTTCAGTTCTATTCTCCAAAATTTTATCCCCTACAACCCCAAAACGTTTTGCCATTATTGAAGCGGGTTTAATTGGATTGGTGTCTGGTTTCGCTGCATTTCTATTAAAAGAAGGGGCGGGTTGGTTAGGCTCCTGGCGCATTTCCACCTCCTTAAATTCTGCAATTCCGGCTTGGATTTTGCTTCCGGCCGTGGGATTAATCGGGGGTTTATTAACGGGTTTTTTAGTGGAAAGATTGGCACCAGAAACCGCCGGAAGCGGGATTCCACAAGTTAAAGCGGCATTGGTTGGAGAGCCCATTTCCCTAGACTTTCGAGTGGCATTTGCTAAACTCATCGGCACGATGTTTACCATGGGTTCGGGATTAACTTTAGGACGTCAGGGGCCCACCGTCCAAATTGGTGCGGCTTTAGCGGCTTGGATTAGTCGCTGGGTTCCCACTTCCCCGAATTATCGCCGCCAATTAATCGCTTGTGGGGCTGCTGCTGGGTTAGCGGCGGGATTTAATGCCCCCATCGCTGGGGTGTTATTTGTAGTAGAAGAACTGCTACATGATGTGTCAGGAATTACCCTGGGCCCGGCAATTATTGCCTCTTTTATTGGTGCGGTGGTTTCCCATTTATTAGGGGGTCAAGAACTGAGTTATACCGTTTCCAAAGCGATTATATTAAACACGGTACAGGATAGATTACTTTATGCCAGGGAGATTCCTTTATTTATTTTATTAGGAATTCTAGCGGGTATTTTAGGAGCATTTTTTAGTAAAAGTATTATTGCGGGTTCTAAATTTAACCGTCGGGTTTTGCGCTGGGGATTGCCTCAACGCATGGCGGTTGCTGGGTTATTATCGGGTTTAGTGGTGTCCTTATTGCCCCTTTCTTTTAGAAATAATACCGGAATTAGACAATTAATTTTAAGTGGGGAATTGTCCTGGCAAACCAGTGCGATCGCTTTTATTGCTCATTTTATTCTCACTGTAATTGCAGCTAGTTCTGGCGCACCTGGAGGATTATTTGCTCCTTCTTTAGTATTAGGTTCGGCTTTGGGTCATTTAGTCGGAAACTGGGAATCGGAATTAATGTTAGGAATTGACCAACCGATGGTTTTTGCCTTTGCAGGAATGGGGGCTTTTTTTTGTGCTGTGGCGCGAACTCCGATTACTGCCGTTGTGATTGTGTTTGAAATTACAACGGATTTTGGGTTGGTTTTACCCTTAATGATTTCCTCGATTGTAGCCTATTTAATGGCAGAAAAAATTGATCCCGAATCTCTCTATGATCAGTTATTAAAACTCAGTGGTATTGAACTAAAATCTGATCAGCCAATTGATGGGGCTTTGGCAAACTTACGGGCTGCCCATGTGATGCAAAGAAATGTCGAAATTCTCGCAGGCAATTTAACTTTAGAACAGGTGATGGAAGCCTTTGCTAAATCCCATCATCGCGGGTTTCCCGTGGTCGATAACGGCAAGTTAGTGGGAATTATTACTCAAACGGATTTAACCCAAATTACCAGCCGCCAATTGCCGGAAAATACCCCCATTTTTCAGGTGATGACGACTCAACCCATTACAGTTGATCCCGATGATAATTTAACTCATGTTTTATATTTATTGGGTCATTATAAACTCAGTCGTTTACCGGTGGTGGAACATCATCATTTAGTGGGAATTATTACCCGCAGTGATATTATTCGGGCAGAATTAGGACAAATGAGTGGGGAAACCACTCAAGTCGGCCGCCATTATGAACCCTCTTATATTGCCTATCAAACTCGCGGGCCGCAAACGGGCAATGGTCGTTTATTAGTCTCACTTTATAACCCCCAAACTGCCCCGGCTTTATTAAAAGTTGCTGTGGCGATCGCTATAGAGCGCAATTATGAATTAGAATGTATGACAGTGATCACAATTCCCTATAGTAAATCTCCATCGGAAACCTCGGTTCGATTAACTAAAAGTCGGCGTTTATTACAACAAGCAGAACGTTTAGGGCAGAATTCAAAGATATCTGTGCATACTCAAATTCGAGTTGCCCATGATGTTTCCCAGGCAATTTTAGAAACTACTCAAGAAGAACATATTAATTTATTATTAATGGGTTGGCATGGGGATATATCAGCGCCCGATCGAATTTTTGGGAATGTGATGGATGGGGTAATTCGTCAAGTTCCTTGCCAAGTCATGTTAATAAAATGGGGACAAAATCAAACCTCTAATTCTGCTAAAACTGAGGTTAACTTAGATCAGGCAACTTGCCCGGTTTTGGGTTGGCATCGTTGGTTAGTCCCGATGAGGGATACCCTGGAAAATTCCGTTTCAGTGCAGCTTTTACCCGCCTTAATGAAGTTAAGTGTTTATCCAAAAATTCGTCTTTTGCGGGTGGTTAAAAATGTTATGTCTACACAGCAAATTAGGGAGTTTAACCAGACTTCTGAATATTTAAGTCATCGCTTAAATACGGAGGTTATTTCTACTAGCGTTTGTTCTAATTCCGTATCGGAAGCGGTGATTGATTTAGCGGATAAGGATCAATGTGATGTGATTGTTTTAGGGGCAAGTCGGGAGGGTATGTTACGCCAAGTAATTCAGGGTAATATTCCAGAAGCGATCGCTAAAAACTGTCAATGTACTGTTATTTTAGTTCGACCTGCGATTGAAAAATAAAGAGAAACTTAGAAACCGGGTTTCTAATTGACAACTGAAAAACCTCGATGATCGGGTTTTTTATCGGATTCTTGAACTTGAAATTCAACGGTATCTTCTTGATTTCCCTGTTTAACAGTTAACTTCCATTGTCCGGTTTGTAATTGCCAAAACAGAGAATTAGCAGCCTGATCTTTTAATTTTTTCCCATTTAACCACCATTCCACGGACTCTTGAGATGGGTTAATAATTTTCAATTCTAATTGAGAAGATTGTCCAGCCTTAATCACAAAATAATCATCGGTTTGAGGAGCAATAATTTTTAACCGATTTTGCGTTAACTCAGGATGGGATTGTCGAGATAACCATTCATTATATTCGGAATTTAAAACTAATTGCGGGGATTTTTTCTCATATTCAGCAATGGCTTTATTATCAAAATATTCTAATACAATTCCCCCCGAACAATCGACCGTCGGACGTAACCCCGTCGTTGCACAAATGGGTAACTGAACTAACCCTTGAGGCGGGGGAAAATTAGCGGGTTCTTGGGTTTGGTGTAAATGCAATAAAATCCGATTCCATAAGGGTGCTGCCCCCGTTACCCCCGATATATTTTGCATCCCTTGACCGTCAAAATTTCCCACCCAAGTTGCTACTGTATAATCAGTTGTAAAACCGACTGTCCAGGTATCTCGATAATTAGAAGAAGTTCCGGTTTTTACTGCAACGGGAAAGGGTAAATTTAATACAGAATCAATGCCAAAGGAATGGGATCTAGCATGGGCATCGCTTAACATATTAGTAATTAATTGCCAGGTGACAGGAGTATCAATATAAACTTGAGATTTTTTGATATTTTGGGTTTGATTTATTATAATATTAGGGTTGACTATTTTACCTTGATTTGCTATAATAAAATAAGCCTGAGCTAATTCCCATAAATTAACTTCTCCACTGCCTAATGTTAATCCCAAACCATAATAATCAGCAGATTGGGTTAAATGTTCAAATCCCAATTGTTTTAGCCGTTCTAAAAAAACTGGAACGGTGACTTTTTCTAATACTTTGATTGCCGGAATATTTAAGGAATTAGCCAAGGCTGAACGCACCCGCACCGGGCCTAAAAAGGTTTCGCTATAGTCCGTTGGACTGTAGAGTTTTGCACCGGGAATGGCGTAATAACTGGGAACATCTGCGAGGATACTATGGGGTTGAATTACTCCTTTAGCTAGGGCTAATTGATATAAAAAAGGCTTCAAGGTTGATCCCGGTTGTCGTAGTGCTTGTACCCCATCATTTCGCCCGAATTGATCCGAGTTAAAATAATCGGGAGAACCCACATAGGCTAATACTTCCCCAGTATGATTATTAATAACTAAAGCTGCGGCATGATGAACATTATGATCTTTTAAACGGGTAATAATTTGTTGGGTTTGGGCTTGAACAAATTGCTGTAAGGGGCGATCAATTGTGGTTTTAATTTTATAGGTTGCGGGTTGTACTTTTCCTGATTTATTAGAGTTAACTGGGGAAATTGGGATCGAATTAGTTAATTGTTCGGTTAACCAAAATAGAAAATGCGGCGCGGCAATAATTCCTTGTTGTTGGGGTTGAAATTCTAGGGTTTGTTGATAGGCACGTTCGGCTTGAATTTTTGTAATATAACCATCTTCAACCATTCTTTTTAAGACATAATTTTGACGTTTTTTTAAAGCCGATAAATGATAATAAGGATTAAGATCGGTGGGGTCATTGGGAAGGGCGGCTAATAGACTCGCTTGGGCTAAGTTTAACTCCGATGCAGAGGTATTAAAATAGGTTTTGGCGGCGGCTTCAACTCCATATAAATTTCCCCCCATGGGTAAACGGTTAATATAATTTTCTAATAATTGCTGTTTATTCATTCCGGCGGTGAGTCGCCAAGCTAACCAAATTTCGCCGAATTTATGGGGTAAAGTTCGAGGAGTGGGTTCTAATAATCTCGCTAATTGCATGGTAATAGTAGATGCGCCACTCACAATTTGTTTAGCTTGAAAGGCTTCTAAAATAGCACGAATTAGGGCAATAGAATCCACGGCCCCGTGTTGATAATAGCGTTTATCTTCCGCCGCAATAATTCCTTGAATAAAATGGGGTGAAACTTGACTTAAAGGAACAATTGCGGTATGATTTTGATCAGAACTTAGAATTGTTCCTAGGGGTAAATTATGGCGATCGCTAAATTCAAATGCCACATCTTTTTGTTGAATATCTTCTGCATGAATCGGGATAAAATAGGGAAATAATCGTATTATTACCCCTAAACAGAATAGGAATAAAATAGTTTGAATTGCCCGATGACGAAAACAGGACGAAATTTGGGGCAGAATTCGGTTCATATCTGAGTCTGATAGATAACTATAATTAATATTGGCAGTGCGATCGCCTGATCATCTGGAAATAAATCAAATTCTTAACAACTGACTGAATAGTTCTACACCTAAATATTGTTAATTTACGGATTAAAACCTTTCCTTATATGAAATCCTGAAATTTATGCCTAAAACCCACGTAGAGACGTGCCATGGCGCGTCTCTACAGGATACGGATGCGTAGGAAATATTGAAGGATGGAATATTACTAGAAAAATATAACTTTAAATCCCTTAGTTAGTCAAGGGAGAAGTTAAAGGACTATAGGGAATACTAGGACTAATTCCCTCGCTAGGATATGAATTAATTGGGGTAGTTTCTTCTGAATAAACAGGATATTCAGGTTCAATGGGAACCGTTGGTTGTGTGTAATCATTAGGCGCGGATTCTTCCGTAACATAGCCCCCACCCTCGGCGGTAGGAACCTCTGGCGGTAGGGTAATATTCGGATCAAGAGAGTAACTCGGTTCCGTAGGGGTATAGGGTGGAACCGTTGTCTGATCAGAATAACTATTTGCAGGATTAGAAACCGAGTAATCTGGAACGGGAGTTTCCGATTCTTCTGTTGAGGGAGAGAGTAAATATTGGTCTATTTCCGACTCATAAGTTGATGGACTTGTTGCTTCGGTTTCAGCAATAACATCGGAATTATATTGATCAACGGGTGATTCTTCCTCGGTTTGTGCTTCTAAATCGGGTTGGGGATAATCTCCCACTTCTAAGGGTTCTTCCGCCGAACGTTGAGGCGCCACTTCAGTCGGGGCTTGAGTTTGAATGGAGGGATTCTCAAACATCGGTTCCGTGGCATCTAAATTGTTAAAGGGCTGATTAAGCTGAATCCTGGTTTTCTGACTAATAATATACCCATAACGTCGGGTTAAATCAAACCCAACCCAACCAAAAAATAAGGAGGTAATTAGGAATAAAACCGGAACCAAAAAACTGAAAGAGGGCGTATATTCCACGGGTTCCCAGTTAGGAATCTGCTGGGGAATGGGTTGGGGTGGCGGTGGCAGAGGACTGGGAGGAACTTTTACTGATACGGGGGTTTCAACCACGGGTTGCACCGCCACGGGTTCGGGTTTCGGGGGAGTCACCACCGGAGGGGGTTGAATCACCGTATTCGGAGACTGAATCACCGTCGGGGTGGCTTGAATCGGTAAAAAAGCGATCCACTGATCCAGATTCTGAGGCCGGCGTCCGGGTTCAATTTCTAATCCCCAAAATATCAAGCGTTCCACCACCACACTCAGGGTGGGTTGAAGTTGTCTTAAACTTGGTTTAGTAGAATTGAGTAACTCCTGGGTGGCTTGATTGACTCGTAGGGGGGCTTCTAGGGGCGGTTCACCCGTTAACAAATAATAGAAGATTGCCGACAAACTGTAGATATCCGTTGCCGGGGTCAATTGTTGATGGGGCAGATAATGTTCTAAAGGGGCATAACCCACGGATAAAACCCGGTTGCGGACGGGAAACTCGGGTCGAGGTTCGATAAAGCCATTGGTTAAGCCAAAATCAACCAAGGTTAGGGTATTTCCCTGGAGCCGAATATTTTTAGGTTGGAGATGACAGTGGAGTAAACCCTGTTGATGGAGTTTGCGCAATGCCGAAGCAATCTGACTAATATAGTTTAGGGCTTGATCAACTGAGAGTTTGGGACTTGATTGTAGGGCTTGTTCTAAGGTTTTCCCCGGAATATAATTCATGACCATGTAGGGTAAACCCTGTTCTTCAAATAAGTCCAGAACGCGGACAATATTGGGATGGTGACAGTGACTTAAGCCCTTAGCAATGGCAAGAAATTGCTGCTTAATTTGAGGGAAATCAACGGAATTTCTAAATTTGGGATGAAGGGTTTTAATCACCACCGTTTGATCCGTGAGGTGGTGAGTCGCTTGGTAGGTCACACCCAACTCAGCACGACCCAAAACCGCACCAAGGCGATATTTACCGTTCTGGAGAACTATTTCCTGCGTTAGATTCATTGTGTAATCACCGACTCCCCACCGTTTACTATCGCCCATACCAGAACGAAAAATCGTTTTAGCAGAGTCTACCTTCAGTTCTGGGATTGTAGCGCATCTGTTGAATTTAGCCAACTCCCCCGATGGTAGGAATCTACAACTCCTCAACTATCCATTCCGAGGATCTTCCCCCTAGGTCGAGGGGAATACTCACGGCTTTTCCTAAGCGGGGTTTTTCCCGGGTGTTCAGAATATAATGTCTGACTTGTTCGGTACTGCCCCAACTATTGAGATAGTTGGTGATCGCATTCAAATGGGCAATATAATCGGCTTCATTCAGGGGAAAGGATAATTGTTCCAAATATTTCCACATAATTTGCAGAAATATTTTCCCCCTTGTCCGTCGCAGTTGAATATCGTAGGATACTCCCCATTTATTTAATAATAATTGACGCAGATCTTCACCGGTCATAGTTATGATTAACTCCCTAGATATGGCTCGATCCGTTAACTGCCAATTCCTAACCCGGTAGCTAAGGCGGGGGTGAGGGGAAATAGCGTTAAAATCATGAACAAGAAAACCAATAATCCCCAGGCGGCACGGGTATCATTTGGTTCGGTTAATTCATTTAAACTCGGCCGTTCTAAATTCCGTTGTAAAATTAAAATTACTAAGGCCCAATAGAGGGCTAACGGATTAGAGAAAGAGGCGATCGCTAAAACAATAAAAGTAGCAATCGTGGAACGTCCGGCAATTTTCCGACCATAAATCGCCTGCATCATTCGTCCCCCATCTAACTGTCCGGCGGGCATTAAATTCAAAGCGGTAATCACCAGTCCAAACCAGCCAATTAAGGTCAGAAGATGCACGTTAACAGTGGTTGCATGGAGTTGGGAACCTAGAATTAATCGAGATAGTATTCCAACTAAAACCGATCCCTGAAAAAATTCCGTTGGCACTTGAAAACCACTCCCCGGATGGGATAAAAATAACCCACTAATTAACAGGAATAGGGATAAAGCTCCGGCGGCTACTGGGCCGGCAAAAGCCACATCAAATAATACGGTTCGGTTGGGTAATACGGATTCAAACCGATTAAAAGCCCCGAAACTTCCGATTTGAACCGTCGGAATAAAAAACGGCCAACTAAACTTAATATCATAGCGTTTTGCCATGACTTGATGGGCGATTTCATGGAGAAATAAAATCGCTAAAATTCCGAGGGCAATGGGGATAATTTCCGGGTAGCGGGTTAAATTTTCTGAAAAATCAAATCCTAATAATAACCCTCCCGCTTCAAAAATTGTTCCCACCGTCATCAGGAATAAAATAATCGCTAAAATCTTTTGAGAAATTGAAGTAGTTAGGGGTTCATTCGTTTGGGGCAGAACGATGACAACGGGTTTACCTTCGGGATTATCAACTAAAAACAATCGTAAGCGATCGCCAATGCGTTTTTTTAAATTTGTGGATAATTGTTGATAAGCGGTTTCTGGATCACTACGCAGATTTCCTTTAAAAATTACCCCATCTTGGTAGGGAATGGTTTCCGTGGCAAAAAAGGTATCAATGCCAAAAATACCTTGAATAATTTTCAGGTCTTCCGGGGATAGGGGCACCGGTCGCAGGTTCAAAACCGGATCGGAGGTTGGGGGGACAACGCTGGCCTCCGGTGGCAGGGGGGGTGGATTTCCTAAATGATCGGGTTTAGGTTCGGAGACTGAATTCAGATTAGCCACTTCCCTCAGTCGTCGGCCAATCATAATATATAATCCCGTCGAAGCCACAAATAAAAATAAAAGACTCACCAAATTCAGGTAAATTCCCGCCGCCGCCAAGCAGAAAAACAGCAACCCGGGAGACATCAAGGCCACGGATTGCAGCCAGGACAACAAACCCAGTTTCCCATAAGGTCTAGCCCGATAATACCCCCAACCCAGGATACCCAGGGTAATCAGGAGGACGAGAATAGTGGTGTTATCAGATGCAGTAAACATTATTGACCTTAATTTTGAGATGGAAAGGCGATCACCTTGAGAATTCATCAGGAAAGAATGGGACTATGGAAACGAGCGTGTCCTTAGACCACTAGAGAAAACAGGACTCTGGGGAATTTATTCCCCTAAAAATATTAGATTATGTTAGCACAAAAATGTTAATAAAGTCGTGATGGTCGAGTCAATGGTGAAAACAAATAAAATGATGGGAGTACCGCAAGTTTTAATATGATGGTACAAATCAATCAGGAGTTAGATTGGCAAAGAAAATAAGCAGGGCGGAAGGAAGAAAATTGCCTAAAAACGGCAAAGTCCGAATCGGAAACAGCAAATTCTGAAAAATTTTTAGCAGGATTGAAGAATAGTAAATACGCTCTGTTGAAGAATGAAAAAGATTTGAATAAACAACAAAGCCAGAAACTAGCCAAAGTAAAAGAGGTTTCTTCTACAGTTATCAAGTTATCAGTTTATTGGCCATTCCCTATTTTTACTCTTACAGGACTTACGCACAAGACCAAAGAAACCGGGTTTCTGGCCGGTGATTCTGCGGATGAAATCAAGATTTCTCGTTCATAAACCCGGTTTCTGCGTAAGTCCTATCTTAGGTGCTTAACCGCTTGTGGTGATATTGGTCACATAATTTATACGGAAACATCACTTAACCAGACCTAAATCAATCACCCCTGAAACTGGGTAAACACGAGATGATTAAAGTGTCGAGTTCAAGGTCTTGCCATGATGCCCTACGTTAATCTTCTGCCCGGTGCGATTACTGAAATGGTTGCTTCCATCGCCGATAATAACTATTTAACCCAAGCCGACCGCTACGGATTAATGGCCGCAATTTTGGACGACTCCTTACCCGAAGAAGAACGGATGTGTGTTGACCGGGTGTTACGATCGCTGCTACGCGGAAAAATTGCGATTGTGAATGAAGTGTCTGCGATCGCCTAAATTCAACACCACAACCCATATTTTGTGAACTCGACAAACTCACAATGGGGAATGGGGAATGGGTAATAGGTAATGGGTAATGGGGAATGGGTAATAGGTAATGGGTAATCTTGCGATAAACTGATGACTGATGACTGCTACAGACGCGCCATGGCACGTCTCTACATTGATGATTGAAAATATGTTTCCGAGTTTTCTGCCTGAATCTGTACACAAATTAACTGAAGCAACTTCGATTAGCTTCGCTAAAAATCTCAAATGTGAACCTATTTCTACTCCCTTACGAAAACAACCGATTCAAACTACTTATATTCATCAAGGGCAGGGTGGAACCCCAATTTTATTAATTCATGGATTTGATAGTTCTGTCTTTGAATATCGGCGATTATTACCATTATTAGCCTTGAAAAATGAAACTTTTGCACTGGATATTTTAGGGTTTGGATTCACAGAACGGGGAACAGAATTTAAGTTAAATCGCTCGGAAATAGCCACTCATTTATATTCCTTTTGGCAAACTTTAATTAATCAACCTGTGATTTTAGTTGGGGCTTCCATGGGCGGTGCAGTTGCCTTAGATTTTACTTTGTTATATCCGCAGGCGGTGAAATCTCTAGTCTTATTAGACAGTGCGGGCATGAAACCCGGGCCAGTTAT
The DNA here is from genome assembly GCA_036703685.1 of Candidatus Obscuribacterales bacterium. Taxonomy (GTDB): domain Bacteria; phylum Cyanobacteriota; class Cyanobacteriia; order Cyanobacteriales; family Microcoleaceae; genus Planktothrix. The sequence goes on along the minus strand of DATNRE010000280.1, from coordinate 9,638 downwards.
GGGTAAGTTTTTATTACCGCCTTTTGATTATTTAGCGACGGAATTTTTAAGGAATCCGAAAGTCCGTCAAGCAATTAGTGAAAGTGCCTATTTTGATAAAACTTTTGCGTCTGTCGATGCTCAAATTTGTGCCGCCTTGCATTTAGAAGCGATGGGCTGGAATCAAGCCTTGATTCGCTTTAGTAAAACCGGAGGCTATGGAAAGTTTGGTAATCAATTGCAAAAAATTCAACAACCTACCTTGATTTTATGGGGCGATCATGATAAAATATTAGGAACTAAAGATGCGTCTAAATTTGAAAAAGCTATTCCCCAATCTCGACTCATTTGGGTTAAAAACTCCGGTCATGTTCCCCATTTAGAACAACCCGAAACCACAGCGCAATCTATTTTAGACTTTGTTACAAATGAATCATCAAAAACAGAGTCTATACTTAAGTAATAAATAACAAAGTTTGAATGAGAAATAACTTATATTCCCTGATGCGTTAAAAGCAGACAGAAGAAGTGAACAGAACTTAAAAAATTAATTTCTGTTGAACAGAGGGATATAAACATGGCTGAACTACTGGTACTGAATAATCAAGATTCTGGGTTAGGATCATTAAGAGAGGCGATCGCTCAAGCAAATTCCGGTGATACGATTAAATTTAGTCCCGATCTGATCGGAGGCAATACCATCACCCTCACCACTGGACAATTAGACATTCCTGTGGGTAAAAATTTAACCCTGGATGGAATAGATAATTCCAACCTGATCATCAGTGGAAATAATCAATTTAGAATTTTTTATCTCAATTCAACCTCAGTTAACCCTACTACTTTAAATCTCAAAAATCTGACCCTGAATAATGGTTATACCCCCGAACGAGGTGGGGGAGTTGCAACCACCCATCAAGGCATTTTAACGATTGATAATATTAAATTTAATGATAATGTCGCCGATGGTGGTGGCGGAGCTATTTTTAGTGCTTTTGAAGGGAATTTAACCGTTAATAATAGTCAATTTAATCGCAATAAAGCGATCGCAGCGAATGACGAACGGGGAGCCGGAGCCATCGCTTTTTGGGGGCCAAAGAATATTACCGTTACCAATAGTCAATTTATTGATAATGAAGGGATTAATGGCGCAGCAATTAACAGTTTAAATGGCAAATTAACCATTGAAAACTCTAGTTTTTTAAACAATAAAACCACTGCGGCTTTCTATGATAATGGAAAACCCAACCCCTTTTTACGCGGATTTGGTGGGGCTATTTATACCGATCGCGCCAGTAGCACTAATGAACCATCAGGAACTATTAGTATTGTTAATAGTAATTTTGAAGGAAATATCGGCCGAGGAGAAGGAGGCGCTGCTTACCTATACACCGGAACCCAAGATAACGTTATTTTTGAATCTAATGTTTTTAAAGACAATCAAATTTTACCACTCCCGAATGGGGGAAATAATGGGAATGGGGGTGCTGTTGTTCAAATTAGTAATGGATTAAATCGGGGATTTACCATCAATAATACTGCTTTTATTAATAATACCGCAGCGAGTCAAGGTGGCGGAATTTGGATGATGGATGCTCCCACAACTATTACTAATAGTACCTTCTCAGGAAATCGAGCCGAAGCCACCACGGTTCAAGGGAATGGCGGGGCGATGGCTGTTTATGGCCCGACTAATATTATTAATACAACCATTGCTGATAATTATGCGGGATGGGTCGGAGGTGGAATTTCTGCATCATCAGGGGCGGAAGTTACGGTTCAAAACACAATTTTTAATAATAATACCGCCAATAATGGGGGAAACTCTTGGAATATTCAGCAGCATACTAACCGAAGTTTCACGGATTTGGGTGGGAATATTCAATGGCCAGGAAATCCCAATCAAACCGGAAATAATTATAATGCTACCACCAATATTCAGAAAATTGATCCTCAGTTGGGAACCCTTGAAAATGTCAATGGAACTTATTTTTATCCTTTATTAATTGGTAGTCCTGCAATTGACACAGGGGTTAATAATTCATTAACAACCGATCAAAAAAATCAACCTCGTCCTGTTGATGGGGATCAAAATGGAACCTCAATTATTGATAGTGGTGCTTATGAGTTTTCAGTTACCCCAATTCCGACTCCCGCACCAACTGTTGCACCGACTCCCGAACCAACTGTTGCACCAACTCCCGCACCGACTCCCGAACCAACTCCCGAACCCACTGTTGCACCAACACCCGAACCAACTGTTGCACCAACTCCCGAACCAACTGGTGCACCAACACCCGAACCCACTGTTGCACCGACACCCGAACCCACTGTTGCACCAACTCCCGCACCAACTGTTGCACCAACACCCGAACCCACTGTTGCACCAACTCCCGCACCAACACCCGCGCTAACACCCGCGCCAACTGTCGCACCAACACCCGAACCAACCCGCGCACCAACTCCAACACTAACCCCAAGTCCAACACCCGCACCTAATCAAGATGACTGTTCTTGTGAACCCTTTCCCCCTTTGGATATAGAAACCAGTCGTCAACAAAATATCATTCAGAACACCTTAAATGGTACTGAAAATAATGATAGTTTGATGGGAACTGATATTAGTGAAGCTATTAATGGCGGGGATGGAGATGATATTTTATTGGGGATGAAAGAGAATGATAATTTAGCAGGAGATATCGGTAATGATACGATTTTTGGCGGTCAAGGTACAGATTTTATCAATGGCGGTACGGGTTCAGACATACTTTATGGAAACAAAGAATCAGACTTTATCTTTGGAATGGAAGGAGAAGATCAGATTTTTGGCGGTAACGGTGATGATTATTTAAGTGGTGGAACTGAAAATGATATTTTATTTGGCAATACTGGTAATGATTTAATCTTTGGAGATGAGGGAGATGATACATTATTTGGTGAAGATGATAATGACTCTGTAAGTGGAGGATTAGGCAACGATATTTTATTTGGAAATACCGGTGATGATCAACTTCAAGGAAACGAAGGAAATGATACAATTTATGGGGGTAAAAATGATGATTTCCTGTGCGGGAATCAGGATGATGACTTGTTATTTGGCAATTTAGGAGCCGATATTTTAGAAGGATGTGAAGGGAATGATACTTTGTATGGCGGTCAAGAAAATGATTCAATTAAAGGCGGAGTTGGCAATGATTTTCTGAGTGGAGATTTAGGAGAAGATACCTTAATTGGCGGCAGTGGAAATGATCAATTTGCGATCGCCATCAACGCCGGAAACGATACAATTCTTGATTTTAATATTCAAGAAGATAAGATCAATTTGTTAGGGGGATTAAACTTTGAACAATTAATCTTTGTACCCACTAATAACGCTACTTTAGTTCAGTTAGAAAGTAATGGAGAAGTATTAGCAACCTTAATAGGTGTCAATTCTTCTAACCTAAATATTAGTAACTTTACAATCTAACAGGAATACGCGCATCACCACTATCAAGAGTAGGGGTAATTCATGAATTACCCCTACAATAAAATGTTACAAACTCGACTCGGTATTAATAAATGTTCAATCACACTAAAACTGAGTTAAGACGTTTACTCATTAAACAACGTCGTGCAATTTCTCCCAAAGAATATCAGGAAAAAAGCGATCGCCTTTGTCAAAACCTACAACATAACCCGCTTTTTCAACAAGCAAAAACGATTTTATCCTATTTCAGTTTTCGCCAAGAACCCGATTTAAGTTTATTATTAAATAACACCGATAAAAAATGGGGATTTCCTCGTTGTGTTGAACAATCTTTAACCTGGCATTATTGGCAACCTGGGGAACCCTATAGCATCAATCGTTATGGTATTATTGAACCCGATGCTAATTTAAGTCAACTACAGCCAAGTGAAGTTGATTTAATCTTAGTTCCATCCGTTGCTTGTGATACTCAAGGATATCGGTTAGGATATGGAGGTGGATTTTATGACCGAATGTTGAGTTTACCCGAATGGAATTTAATTCTAACGGTGGGAATTATTTTTGATTTTGCTTATCTAAACTCATTACCCATTGATGCTTGGGATAAACCTTTAACGACGGTTTGTACAGAGTCTAAATTTATGGATATTTCCTATAGTTTATCGCCTAATATACCGTGAATCATAAAACAATAAAAACAGTAATTATTTATATTATTCTCGGAATAATTGCTGTATTAATGCTCTTTCCCTTGGTGTGGTTAGTCAGTACCGCTTTTAAATCTCCTAGTGAAAATATTTTTCAATTTCCACCCCAATTTATTCCCCGTCAACCGACATTTCAGAATTTTATTAAAGTCTGGCAAACTAATCCTTTTGGGAGGTATTTATTTAATAGTTCTTTTGTCGCCCTATTAACCGTTAGTTTAAATTTATTGTTTTGTTCCCTAGCTGCTTATCCCCTAGCTCGATTAAACTTTAAAGGCAAAGATGGGATTTTTACAGGTATTATTGCCACCATCATGATTCCTTTTCAAATTGTGATGATTCCGTTGTATATCCTAACGGTACAATTAGGATTAAGGAATAGTTATTTGGGAATTATTTTTCCCAGTATTGCGTCTGCTTTTGGCATATTTTTGTTAAGACAAGCCTTTCAAAGTGTCCCCAAAGAGTTAGAAGAAGCAGCTAGAATTGATGGCTGTTCAGAATTAGGCATCTGGTGGAATGTAATGATTCCTGCGGTTAAACCTGCGTTAATTACCTTAGCAATATTTGTGTTTATTGGGTCATGGAGTGACTTTCTCTGGCCGTTATTAATATTAGATCAACCGGACTACTATACCATGCCTTTAGGAGTAGCAACCCTAGCCGGAACATTCTCCCTCGACTGGCGATTAATTGCAGCCGGTTCTGTGATTTCTATTGCCCCTGTGTTACTCTTATTCTTAATATTACAACGTTATATTGTACCCACGGATGCCGGGTCAGGGGTGAAAGGGTGAATCAGTTATCAGTTATCAGTAGAGACGTGCCATGGCGCGTCTGTAGCAGTCATCTAGGCACGGCGCGTCTAATTAATGATTAAATCATATTTTTTTGTAATTGAGAGACAACCGCTTCAAATTCTTGATTTAAAGCCAGATGGGGAGTGATTTGATAGACTTTTAACAAAGATTGATAAAACCAAATAATATTAGGCTTTCCACCATCAAAACTCGTCCAAAGTTCCTCGCCATAAGTCCGCCAGTGAAATAAGAGCGATCGCCCATTATGTAATTTATCCGCTAAAGAGACTAATTGCACCGATGAATTTCCGGTTTTAATTTGCTCAAGATAACGTAATTTTCGCTCTTTCCAAGGGGGTTTAGGAAAAGTATCCGACTCGGTACACCCTTCAACAATTGCTAAAACTTCTGCTCCAAATTTAACACTGATTTCTTCTCTAATTTTAGCACCGCCTTGATCTTCAATGGCGTCATGTAATAAAGCGGCGATCGCTTCATTTTCTGTGCCTTCCGCTTCTAATACCAAAGCTGCAACACTCAACAAATGAGAAATATAAGGAATATTCCCCACCTTACGAATTTGATTTTTATGGAGTTGATTAGCATAAATTAACGCCTGTTCAAATCGGGGTGTTAATCGGTTAACATTCCCTGGAGTTTGTGATGAATTCATATTGAGTTCAGCCTAATTAAAATCTAGTTTCAATTGTATGGCATTGTAGAAGACTCTATTTCTACTGCTCATTTGATATCAGGTATCTCAACATCTTCTAAAAGTTTATCCATTTCAGAACTCATTTCTTCTACATAAGCTACTATTTGCCATTACTGGACATAAATAAATTATTGTGTAATAATCATGGGCTATGCAATTTAAAACTAGGAACTCAATATGCTGATCGAATTCAGCGTTGGTAATTATTTATCTTTTCAAGAAACTGTCACCTTTAGTCTGGTGGCATCAAAAGTTGTTTCCTCCCATGAGGAACTTGATGAAAATAATGTTTTTAATTTTGATGATGAGTTGAGGTTGGTTAAAAGTGCTGCTGTGTATGGTGCAAATGCCAGTGGAAAAAGTAACTTAATTAAGGCAATGGGTTTTATGGCAAGGTTTATATTAACCTCATCTAAAGAAACCCAGGTAGGAGATGAAATTGATGTTAAAGAGTTTAAGCTAAACACACAAACATTAGATAAACACTCTTTTTTTGAAATAGTTTTTATTTTAGATCAAAGAATCTATCGATATGGGTTTGAAGTAAATAGAGAACGAGTAATTTCAGAATGGTTGTTTCATGTACCCAAAGTTAAAGAAATTAATTTATTTCAGAGAAATTTTGATCAAATCGAAGTTAAAAAACAATTTGAAAAGCAAGGAAAAGAAATTTTTGAAAGAACTCGTCCAAATGCTTTATTTTTATCTGTTGTAGCGCAATTTAATGGGGTAATAGCTAAGAATATTTTACTTTTTTTTAGAGAAAAATTTAATGTTCTTTCAGGATTGCGTGAACACTTGTATCAGGGATATACAATTGCTCAATTCAAGAAATACCCTGATCCGATCATTCAACTCATCAAACAGCTAGATTTAGATATTGATAATATCATTATCCAGACGAAAGTATTACGATCAGAACAGTTACCGAATGAGTTACCAGAAGAATTAAGACAGTTCATCATGAAAGCTAATAATTTAGAATCTAATGAGATTCAAACAATTCATAAAAAGTATGATGATCAAGGTAAAATAGTAAGTTTAGAAAAATTTAACCTTGATGAAGATGAATCTGAAGGAACTAAGAAAGTCTTTGCCTTTGCTGGGCTAATCTTGGAAACTTTAACCAATGGAGAAGTATTAGTTATTGATGAATTAGATGCTAAACTGCATCCTTTAATCACTCAGACACTGATTAATTTATTTAATTCTAAGACAACTAATCCTAAAAATTCACAGCTAATTTTTACGACCCATGACACTAACTTATTAAACAATAAAATCTTTAGACTGGATCAAATCTGGTTTACGGAAAAAAATAATCAAGGAGCTAGTGACCTTTATTCTTTAATAGAATATAAAGTTAGCAGTGATGCTTCACTAGAAAGCGATTATATTAAAGGTAAATATGGAGCTATACCTTTTATTGGCAATTTAGAGCAATTATTTAATAGATAAAATGAACAAAAAGAAGTCTTCTATTAAAAATAAAAAAGAAATAACACGTCGTGGTTACTCAGACAGAAATAATACCATAGAACGCCGAGGAGAAGCGCGTAAAAGATTATTAATTGTTTGTGAAGGTCAAGAAACTGAACCTAATTATTTTAATAGTTTATATAAAAATCTTAACAGAGGACATCTTTATATTCAAGTGAAAGGAGAAGGTAGGGTTACATTAAGTTTAGTAGAAAAAGCAATAGAATTAAAAAATGAAGATGGAGAATATAATGAAGTTTGGTGTGTTTTTGATCGAGATTTTAAATCAGAAAATGATAATCAACAAAATTTTAATAGAGCTATTGCTCTCGCTTTAAAAGAGAATATTAGATTAGCAATTTCAAATGATGCTTTTGAACTTTGGTATTTATTGCATTATGAGTATTATACAAGTGAAACCCATAGAGACAATTTATCTCAAAAATTGGAAGAACGACTTGGTAAAAAGTACAAGAAAAACCTTGATTTATATGAACAATATCTTAAACAACGTCAACAAACAGCCATCAGAAATGCAGAAAATCTATGGAAAGATATTTCATCAGATACAACAAAAGCAATTTATTTTGATAAACAACACCCTGAAAATTTCCCTGAAATAACAGATCAGTTAATTCATGAACTCACTAAACAACATAATATTAATCCATCAACAACAGTATATAGTTTAGTCCAGAGATTAATCTATCTTTCTGAGAATGATCAAACCTCTATTTCTTCTGAAACTTGAAACTATTGGCTACAGATTATACTCAATAATTGATTTCCTTATTCTATTCTAAATTTTACAATAGAATAGAATAAGAATCTCTCTTAACAGGGTTAGGGTTAACTTAACTTATTTCAACCCATCAACTAACTGGGTTTTTGCACTCTCTAACGCTGCTTTTAACTGTGTTGCATCCCGACCGCCAGCTTGTGTTAAATTTGGTGTTAGGTTTTGTTAACAATATCTACCTAAAAACTTAAATTTTAGCACCCGCTACTAACTCAGCCACTAATGGTTGATCTGTTGATAACTGACTCACAGCTAATACAGAAAACCCTAATAAATTTCCGGCTTCATCCACTCGTTCCATAATCGCGTCATTATCGGTTTCTCGCATATAACCCGGTTGATCCGAAAATAAAACTTCTAAAAAATCACCTTCTTTATCAAAATAAACTTTTACAGTTGAGGCCATAGTTGCTCTCCTTGTTTAATTTTGTCTGTGAAATAAGCCGTTAAAACAAAAGCATCATTTTCTAAATGTTTCACAACCACACATAACCACTTATCTCCCACTAAAGTACCTATATAATAACGATAATAAAGTAAAACGGTATTATCAGTGCGAGATCGCCTAACTTGTTCTGGGTTTTTGAGGGTGACTTCTACTTCAACCTCCATTGCTGTTAATTCAGGATGCAGTAAAATATGGGCTAATCGTTCTTCATTCAATCGAACAGAACGACCTTGATAATCGGTGAGTATCTTCATTCTATGCTAAATCTCAAAATATAAAAAGCCCCTCACCTAGCAGGAGAGGGGGTATAACTTAACTTATTTCAAGCCATCAACTAACTGCATTTTTGCACTCTCTAACGCTTCTTTTAATTGCGTTGCATCTCGACCTCCAGCTTGGGCTAAATTCGGACGACCGCCGCCACCGCCGCCGCAAATTTTAGCAATACCGCCGATAAATTTGCCCGCTTGTAAGCCTTTATTATTAACAGCTTTACTGAACGCCGCCACAAAATTAACCTTACCATCGGTTGTAGCTGAACCCAAAACAACGGCACTTTCTCCTAACTTTTGTTGTAGCCTTTCTGCGGCAGTTTTTAAAGATTCTGCATCCGCATCATGGAGTTCTGCTACAATTAATTTAAACTCACCCAGGGTTTCAGCAGAAGTTAATAATTGTTCGGATTTGGCGATCGCTAATTCCGCTTTAACTCCTTCTAATTGTTTCTGAGTAACTTTTAACTCCTGTTGTAAATTAGTAATTCGGTCTGGTAATTCTTCGGGTTTAGCTTTAAAGCGATCGCCTAACTCCTTAACCACCATATCCCGTACTTTCAAATACTCTAAAACCGCCTGTCCCGCCACCGCTTCAATGCGTCGAATTCCCGATGCAATACCCGTTTCCGAAATAATCTTAAATAGACCAATTTCGGCGGTATTACTAACATGAGTTCCCCCGCATAATTCCATCGAAACTCCCGAATAATCGACTACCCGCACCACATCAGAATATTTTTCTCCAAACATAGCGATCGCACCTTTAGCTTTAGCAGCTTCGATCGCCATTTCCGCAATTACGGCGGGATGGGCTTCGGTGATCCAACTATTAACTTGATCCTCAATTTGTTGCAATTCTTCAGCAGTTAACCCCCGGGGAGAATGAAAATCGAACCGTAAACGCTCAAAATCAACTAAAGAACCCGCTTGAGAAATAGAAGGATCTACTATTAATTTTAACGCCGAT
>DATNRE010000279.1:0-3360 GCA_036703685.1 Candidatus Obscuribacterales bacterium | reverse complement strand
GCGATCGCTAAAATCCGAATCAGATCCCGAAAATTGGGAGTTTTTAACTCTTGGAGTAGGGCCGCTAAAGTAATAATAATTCCGACTTTGGCAAACTCCGAGGGTTGGACGTGAAAACCCCCAATATTAATCCATCGTTGCGCCCCCAATGCCGTTGTCCCGATAATTTGTACCGCAATCAACGATAAATTGATAATCCCATAAATCACCCATCGCCACTGAATCAGACGCTCATAACGGCAACGGGAAATAATCAAAGCTAGGGTTAAACCCACCGCTCCAGTGATCCAATGTTGCCACCAGTCAGTTAAACCTTGCTGTAATTCCACACTGCGGATCATGACACCCCCAAACACGGTGAGGAGAATACAAGACCCCAGCAGCCACAAATCCGCCTCAGCCCAAGCATAAAACATTGAACCCCGGCGATTTCCCCAGCGAATTTTTTGAAACATAGTTTTTTGCTAAAACGCTCTTAACCTATTTAATGGGTTCATACAGGTATTCAAAACCATTTCCGTCTGGATCTCGACCATAAAAGGAAGCGGTACCATCCCGATGCTCATGAATCGCTGTCACCGGAATTCCTTGGGCCTTTAAGTTGTGGTAGGCACTTTCCATTTCCGTGCGATCGCTGAACACAAAACCAAAATGGGGGCCAGCCTGATCGTAACCCGGACTCAGTAAAGCCAATCCATCCTCACCCGCTTTTAAATAGGCCCAGTCCCCATCCTTCCAAACTAAATCCATCCCTAGGTTTTGATAAAACGCTGCGGAGGAGTCGATATCGTTCACACAAATGGCAACATGGCCTAGACGTTTCAAGTTCATGGCTACAAAAATTAAGGTTTTCCTAACTTTATTGTCAGGAATTGATCACGACATTTTGAAGTAGAAAGCCGTCGGTTTACTCCGCCGGATTTTGGGGTGTAGAATCGGTTTCCGATTGAGTTTCTAAAGGATTAGGAGAAACGGGGTCAACCGACTTAGCCGGAGCAATATTCCCTCCTGCTTGTTTTTGAATTTGATCCTTATAAACCGCCGGGGCTAAATCCACCGCTTGCGCAAATAAAGGTTCCGCTTCCCCCGGATTTCCCTGTTCTTTTAAAACCAGAGCTTTAGCAAAAACTGGACGAAAATCTTTCTGATCATTTTTGATCGCTTCATCATAAATAGCGATCGCCTCGTCATAGCGTTTATCCTCGGCGTAAACCTGCCCCAAAATCAACTGTACCGACATTTCATCAATGGTATTGGGTACGGTTTGATTGGCATTGGCTGCGGCTTTCAGGGTATCCTGTAACAGTCCTATGGCTGCTTCAGGACGTTTTTGTTGTAGGAATAAATTTGCTAAACCCTGTAGGGCTTGGATATCTCCGGGCTGACTCGCTAAAATTGTCCGATAGGTTTGGGCAGCACCCTCTTGATCTCCGCTATAGGCCTTCGCCTGGGCTAATAAAACACTGTAGCGCGTATCTTCAGGATGTTTTTTGGACAGTTTTTCTAAAGGTTCAATCACATCCTTAACTTCGGCTTGCTTAAACTGAATCAGTTGTAACCTCGCCTCCAATAAACCCTTCAAAGCCGTTTCATTATCGGGTTCTCGCTGCAATACCAACTCATAACCGCGAGCTTGTGCTTGTAAATCCGATTGTTTCCCGGTTTGGGCGGATGGTGTTGTCGGGGTGGGAGTCGGTTGTTTCGACTGATTATTTTCCACAATCCCACCAATCAACGGCCCCATGGAAAATCCCACAAAGGCAATCACCGCTAAAACCAAGACCACACTAACGAACCCACGACGTTTATCTACCATGAAACTCAATCCTGTAGCTATTAGGCCAACTTCCTTGCAGCTAATATGTTAACAGAAACAGTTGATGTCGAAAGCCCGGGGTTGATCCTATCCGCACCGAGATTAAGTAAAATGGGTGAGTTGACCCGTATTAATGGTGAGAGTAACGGTTGCCTCCTTCTCCAGAAGGGGTGCAAATATTGAAATGTCCTGATAGTGTTGATCCGTGACTTAATGTTTAGTATAGAGCCCCGGATCAATTTTTAGAGAAAAAGGGTTTTTATTTTCTATGTCTTCGCTCCCATAAGGGATGTGTCTCCGCTAAGAGGTGTTATGAGTCCTTCTCCCAATCGTTCCTCTCGATCTAAACGTTCTTCTAGCTCAACTCCAGCTAGTGAGCCCGCCGTGAATATGTCTCAAGATGTTTCCATTGATACACCAAACGCAAGTGAAAGTGTCATCCTAGAAACCCCAGAAACCCCAGAAGATACCCCCCAGACGAGCCCTAGCACGTCTGAACCGGATCAAATCGATCAAACCGCAGAATTAGAACCCGACTCCCTCGACTCCATCGAGCGACTCTGGCAACGTCCGATTCCGCCCCCCAGCGAAGCCCGTCAATATCGGGCGATTGGATTAGTTCATGGCCGCTATATGGCTTCTATGGATCAGTTTACCCAGGGAACTTTGCTCACCAGTGAAGGTAAACTTCTGGATGCGGTGTTACTCGGTCGGGTCATGAGTTTAGTGAAAAAACATATTGACTTAGACCAAGATCATCTTTGGGTAGTTTATCCCCGTACACGCCAAGAAGAAGATAATCTGCACGTTCAAATTATGGGGGTTTGGGAACCCCAAACTCTCAGACCTGAGCCATCATCCGAGGATGCAACCGCCGTTACTTCTGAAACTGAATTAGCAGCATCGGAGGAGAAAAACAGTCCTTTAGTGAATGTTCATCCGCAGGGCTATTTTTCTATCCGTGGCGAGGTGGTTTATCAATCTCAAGACGTTGAAAAGTATGTGATTGTTAAAATTCGCCAAGCTCCCCGCAAAGATAGTGATAAACCTAAGTTTTTTAAACTGAAACTGATGGGAATTGCCGGGATGAGAGCCGTCGGTCATTTCTGGGATTTACACGTTCAGTTAAAAGAAGATTATTTAGTCATCCAAGAAAGCCACGATATCGGCATGATTCCGACTAAAAAACGTAGACCTCCGTTCCCAAAAGGCGGCCCGAGAAAACCCTCCGGTCAAGGTCAATTTAACGCGGGATCTCGTCCTTATAAACCTAAATTCCCCTCCGATGATGCTCCGCCTCCTGAGCGTCGAGAACCGATTCCTAAACCGTTAAAACGCAAATCTTCCTCGGAAGAAAGCTGAAATCAGTTATCAGTTATCAGTTATCAGTTATCAGTTGTTAGTTGTTAGTTATCAGTTGTTAGTTGTTAGTTGTTAGTTGTTAGTTATCAGTTGTTAGTTGTTAGTTATCAGTTGTTAGTTGTTAGTGAAGTTTTATTATACTAATCTCAGGATAAATCTTACACTGATATAGCAGTCGCCAT
>DATNRE010000278.1:0-1612 GCA_036703685.1 Candidatus Obscuribacterales bacterium | reverse complement strand
AACGCGACTGACTCGAAAGTTACGAACCGATAGTTGAGGTTCTGAAATTTTTGGCATTGAAAGTAAGTTAATCCAATCAGAGGTAAGGGAGCTTGAATAAATCTTGCTTAAATTCAACATAAACATTGTCCAATTCAGTTGATGTTAGAAGCATGAGCTAACGAGTTCATGAATATTTAGCGTAGTAATGTAGGGTGCGCTCAGTAATTCCAACTCCTCGAAAACTTTCCCATTTGTATTTACATTCTTCCGGTTGATATTTATAACTTAATTGGCTCCATTCCTCCCAATCAGGAAGTAGAGAATCGCTAATATATTTGAGTGACATTCCTATGAAAATCCACGATTCATAGTCGTCAGCATAGCGAGGATGGATAATTTCCAACAGCAGCTTTGCTTGTTCTACAGTTATAGAGCAGCTTGGGAAGGAAACGGAGGGGATTTTTGGGGTTGATACTCTCTTATGTTTTCGAGGAGGTTGGGGTTGGGAAAGTAACTCAATCACCCAATCCGGTGCGATCGCAACTTCAGTTGTATCAGGTCGATTAAGCCAGTGGTAAGAACCCGTAAGGGGATGGGGAGAAGGAGGGAGAACGGATTGATGCCCCTCTCCCCTTAGTTCAAATCCTTCACCGGAGGCAGTGGAGATTTTACGAGACTTAAAGCTTGTTGTTTGGCTGGGAATAGAAAAGAGATATTGCGCTCTCCCCGACCGCCCCGAAGACCAAGCGACAGTCACAGGTAATCCTTGACCCGCAGACAATTTTTCGACAACATCCATTGCACTCATCCCATCAATATCAATGGCAACTAAAAACTCAGATTGAGTTTGTCCACAGAGCAATCCAATCCCCTTGGGAGTGACAGAGTACAATTCGTTATCTTTATCGAATACGGCGACTGAGCCTTGGTGAATCAGGGATGTTTTTAGGGATGGGGGAGAGAAATAATGATGTTGCCAGGAATAACCTAATGGTTGTTTGTTACCATTGACAGGAACGATACGCCAGTGAGGGGGAAGAACACTTAATGTTTCAATGAGTTTAATCAGTGAACCCTGCATTGATAAAAATTAAAACTCTCCCTTTAACAGCGCGTCAGCGCCTTGAAAAAACCATCAAAATTGTCTAAAAAAATGATGACTCAAAAGATAACAATTTTTCAACTGTCAAGAAAATCTTAAGAATTACGTCAATCGCATCAAATGGGATTAAGGTTTTCTATAAATGCTGTAATTTAAGTATCAGGACGAGTCGTTCAAGTTTCGGCTGATTAAACCTGTGGCGAACATTAGATTTTCTAATGTCCTGGGAGATTCTAATCAGGTTAAAAGTTCACTAATTGTAGTACCAGAACCGGGAATTATGGATTGTTACATTGTTGTTACATTTGCCCCAGTTCAGGGATTTATCGAGAAGTCCCGAAAACTGCGAGACCTTTATGGTGCATCTCAGATTCTTTCTTATTTAAGTGCAAAATTAGTTGAACAGGCTAAAAATACCCCTAATCTTGAGGTGATTTCGCCAGGGCTTCCGCAAGTTAAAGAAGGTGTCCCGAATCGGATTTTAATTAAAGTTAATATTAACTCTCAACATGAATTACAACAAATTCA
>DATNRE010000277.1:0-9741 GCA_036703685.1 Candidatus Obscuribacterales bacterium | reverse complement strand
GTAGTAAGCCCTTCAGGGCTATCTTTTCCTCATTGAGTTAACAGAGGCGTGAACGCCTCACTACAAACGTAGTAAGCCCTTCAGGGCTATCTTTTCTCAATTGAGTTAATAGAGGCGTGAACGCCTCACTACAAACGTAGTAAGCCCTTCAGGGCTATCTTTTCCTCATTGAGTTAATAGAGCCCTAAAGGGCTCACTACGGGAGTTAGTGGGGATTATTTTTTAATTTCAAATTGACTCGATTTCGATGAATAACTGCTTCAGCAGAATTGGGTTGCATTTCCAAGGCGACACCATAGGAAGAATTGGCATCTTGATAACAATTCATCTGTTCAAAGGTCATCCCTCGACGAATCCAAGCCTGATAATGATCGGGTTTTCTTTGAATAATTTTATCATAAACACTTAAGGCATCCTGATAGCGTTTGGCGGATTCTAAGGCGAGTCCCCACTGTAACCAAGTGCCATAGGAATCGGGCCAAATTTTAACGGCTTGATTAAAGGCTTCTGCTGCTTCAGAATATTTTTCAACCGCTTCTAAGGTTTTTCCTAAATGTACCCAGGCTTCAAAATTATCTGGTTGCACTCGAATTACTTTTTTATACGCAATAATCGCTTCATCATAGCGTTCTAATTTTTCTAAGGCTTCCCCCCGTTGCAGTCCGGCTTTTGTAGCTAATGCTGTATCTTCTGTGGTCATTTGTACCACTTTATCATAGGCAATAATGGCTTCTTGATATTGCCCTAATTCACATAAACATTTTCCTCGACCTAACCAAGCTTCGGGAAAGTTAGAGTTTAATTGAGTGGCTTTATCAAAAGAGGCGATCGCAGCTTGATATTGTTTTAATTCTAATAAAGTTTGAGCGCGACTAATCCAAATAGCTGCTAAATCGGGATTGATTTGTAAGGCTTGATTTAAGCAGGTTAAGGCTGGTTGATGCTGTTGACTGTTTAACAAAGCCATGCCTTTATAAAACCAGACTTCATAATCCTGGGGTTGCATTTGAATTACCGTATCATAGGAGGTAATAGCTTCTGAATAGCGGCGGATTTTTTGTAAGGCAATTCCTCGATTAAACCAGGCTTGATAACTTTTGGGTTGCAGTTTAATCGCTTGGTCATAGGAGGTAATAGCCTCGGCATATTTTTGTTGATTTAATAACATTTCACCCCGATTAAACCAGGCTTCATAGTTAGCAGGTTGCAGTTGAATTGAACGATCGTAGGAAGCCACCGCATCGGCATAGCGTTCTTCATTCATTAAGGCATTGCCTTGATGATACCAAATCGCGGAAATATTGGGTTTAATTTCCACTGCCCGTTTATAAGAAGCTGACGCCGCTTTATATTGAAATAGGGCTTCTAAGGCTAACCCCCGTTCATACCAAGATTCAAAATTTTCGGGTTCAATACTAATTGCTTTATCAAAGGATGCTACCGCTTCTTCAAACCGTTCTAATTTGGCTAAAGCAATGCCTCGAAATGTCCAAGCCCAATAATCTTCGGGTTTAATTTTAATCGCTCGGTCATAGGAAGCTAGGGCATCTTTATAACGTTTGAGTTTTCTTAAACTATTTCCCCGTCGTAACCAGGCGGAATACCAATTGGGTTTAAAATTAACCGCTTGATCATAACGTTCAAAGGCAAATTCGTAGCGCCCTAATTTGTAAAATCGATTACCTTGATTATATTGCGGCCATGCTTGAAAAATGCTTAAAAATCCTAATCTCGAAGCAGTGGGAGTTTGTGGGGGGGGTTCCACAGGGAATAAGGAGGAGGTTAATTCTTCCGACATGGGATGGTTGACTCCTGACCATTGAGTAATAGTTCAATTTTACTAGGGTTACAGTCTGACTGTAACAATGTTTCGTTTTTATACATATTTTAATAATTTTGTCAAGCCCTGGATTATGATATATTATTTGTATTTATTATAGAAAAAATTTTTAATTTAAATAAAACTTATGAGAAAATTCTGGAAATTTAGGGCATCATGATCACAGAAGGATAAAAACCTTTGCTGAGGACTTGATTCTGGCCAGATGTCTTGTTGCTTCAGCCTTGAAACCTTTAATCTTTGTGGTGGACTACAAATTTTCTACGGGAACTTACAACGGTATTTCGTAGACACTACATAGACGGTTGCCCACCTTGGGTTTTAATCCCAAACGAGAACAATGAATAAGGTTAATGCTACCATGTCCTACCTCACTTTCCTGATTCGCGGCATCACACCTGCTGAACCCGCTCCCCTGTCCCCGTCTGGCTTTTTCCCCCCACAACGTCGATTTGCGCCCCTACGTCCGCTTCGCCATTGGTTAGAAAGTATTAAAATCCAAGACCCAAAATTAGCCCACCGTGTGTGTCAATTGATTCCGGCTCAATGTCCATTTGAACGAGATATTAAAGTATTCGGTCGGGTGATTGTTCGTATTCCACCTTTATGTAAACTCAACCCTTTTTATCAAGAATTAGTTTATCTGCGGTTTCAAGCATTATGTTATTTGGCGGATGAATGTGGAGAAGATATTTCGGTCTATTGTTAGAATAGTTGACGGTTGATGATTCGCGGTTAACCGTCAACGCCCTGTCAATTTTCAACTAACCATTGACCGGAAAAAATACTTTTAACCCCTAGGGAAATACGCTGTAAATCTTCTTGTAATAATGGAGGCCATTCAACGCCTCGGTTGCGACCTGCGGCAAATTGTTGCTGACTTTCCATGACTAATTGATGTAAGGCTAAGACTAAAATTTTTTCAAAGCTTGCATTATCTTTTAAGGTATCATAGGCAATTTTTAAGGACAATAAAATAGAGGTGACTTGACCAGGGATAGGGGGTTGGCCCTGTTTCAAACGAATTAAAAACGCATCGGGGTTTTTTTTGGTTTCTAATGCCATGCCCTGGTCAATTAAAAAATTATAGGCTGTTTTGTAGTCCATTGCAATTAATTTGTGAAGTTGTCTACTATCAAATTTTATAACAATTTTAAAGATTATCGCGTGAGGGCACACCGGATTATAAAAACAAAATAGGGGATTGTAAATGAGAACTATAATTTCCTTGGATTTTGACGGTAGATTCGGCTAAACGTAAGGTTAAAGATAGACGAACTTGACCACTAATATTACAGATAGAGCGATGGATTAAATCATCGGTAAAAAAGATAAATTCTCCGGGCTTTAAAGTCACGGGTAAAGCGGATTTTTCGATTTCTGATTTGACTTCAAAAAAAGGATTTCCACTAAAGGGATCATTCATTTTTATAGGACATAAATTATGATATTCTTTCGGTAAATATTCAAATCCATTTCCGGCATTGACTTCGGTTAAGGCAATATAAATATGTATGGTTTTTCCAGTTTTAGTTAATAACTGAGGATATTGATCTTGATGCCAAAGGGGAATTAATTGTTTTGCGGGATAATTAGCCCATAATTCTGAACGCCAAAGAAAGGGAGATTCGCCTAAATATTCCCTGGCTTTTTGGAGTAAGTAGGGATTTTTACAAAGTTCTAAAATTACGGGGGAATCTAGGTGTCTTTCCATATTAAATTGTCGTTTATAGCCTTGAATTAATAGTAATATTAATGATCCAAAATCTCTTTTTTTGATAAATTGATAACTATTAGAAAATAGCTGAATCGGAGAACGGGGTAAAACCGTTGTAAAGATCTGTTTTTGAATCTCTTGGAGTTGAGTTTCTGTTAAGTTTAAAGAATAGGGCCCCCAGATGCCATCCTCTGAATTATAAATAGTTGGGGTTTGGGAAATGGGGTTAGATAATCCTGTCCAGAATAAACTTTTTTGCCATAATTCCTGAGCTAAATCATCATTTTGCGCCAAGTTTGTTAAGGGCATGGGTTGAAAATTCAGATTTAAAAATTGACCATTGATTAATTTATATTCGGGGGTTGTTAAAAATTTAATCAGATTTCGACTAACTTTTTGGGGAGAGTTTCCCACCTTTAAAACTTGGCTTAAACGATGGGATAAACTAATATTTGACCGGACAAAACCGGGATGCACAGCATTAACTCTAACGGAGGTTTGATGTAAGCTATTTTCTAGCAGATGTCGCATGAATAATAATAAACAAACCTTAGAATCTGCATAGAGTTTGAGAAAGTTAACAGGAGTTTTTTGTATCCATAATTTCCAGCCTAGATTTTTTGACCATAGGGCCATATCTGAAGCGATAAATAAAATTTGACTAGATTCTGAAGTTTTGAGGGTATCTAATAATAAATAAGTGAGTAAAAAATGCCCTAAATAATTAGTTCCCCAAATTAATTCAAACCCTTCTTGAGTATTTCCAGATTGATTAAAAATTCCGGCATTATTAATTAATATATTTAAAGGAAGTTGACGTTCTAAGAATAAATTAACACAGGCACGAATTGAATCGAAAGAGGCTAAATCTAATGGTAAAAATTCAACTTTTCCTTGATTAGTTTGTGCTATAATATAATTAATTGCTTGCTGGGCTTTTCGTTCGGAACGACAGGCAATAAAAACATGATTTCCCTGTTTGGCGAGTTCTAAGGCTGTCATTAAACCGATTCCAGAACTTCCTCCGGTAACTAAACAAATTTTTAGGTTCATATTATTTTAATTGAACAAAAATAACGACAAGAGACGGGCTTTAATTCAACACAAATAATAACAATAGAGACGCGCCGTGGCACGTCTCTACGGGCAGTTTATGGCTGGTTTATCCTATTCCCATTCAATGGTTCCAGGGGGTTTAGACGTAATATCATAAACGACTCGATTCACGCCCCGAACTTCATTCACAATCCGATTAGAAATTAATTCTAATAAGTCATAGGGAACCCGTGACCAATCGGCGGTCATCCCATCTTCACTACTCACAAATCGCAGGACAATGGGATAGGCATAGGTACGATGATCGCCCATGACTCCCACACTTCGCACTGGAAGTAATACGGCAAAAGCTTGCCAATAATCGTGATAAACCCCACGTCTATTGATTTCTTCTCGGACAATTAAATCCGCATCTCGCAGGATATTTAACTTGTCGGCGGTGACTTCTCCTAATATCCGAATGGCTAAACCTGGGCCGGGAAAGGGATGACGTCGGACAATTTCTTCGGGTAAACCAATCGAACGTCCGACTTTTCTGACTTCATCTTTAAACAGTTTTCTCAGGGGTTCTACTAATTTAAACCGTAAATCTTTGGGTAATCCCCCCACATTATGATGACTTTTAATTTTAACCGCCACCCGTTCGCCACTTTTCGGGTCAACATTGGTATCGGCGGACTCAATTACATCAGGATATAAGGTACCTTGAGCTAAATAATCAAAGGGCCCTAAACGCACGGATTCTTCTTCAAAAACCCGAATAAATTCCGCACCAATTCGTTTGCGTTTTTCTTCCGGGTCGGTAATTCCTTCGAGTTGTTTTAAAAACCGTTCCCGGGCGTTTACATACTCAACGGGAATGTGAAATTGTTCATGAAATAGTTTAACTAATCGTTCCGGTTCTAGCTTGCGCATAAACCCTTGATCGATAAACATACAGGTTAACTTATCACCGATGGCACGGTGCAGTAAAAAGGCTAAAGTTGAAGAATCAACGCCTCCAGAAAGGGCTAATAAAACCCGTTTATCCCCCACTTGGTTCCGAATTTCTCGAATAGATTCTTCTACAAAAGCTTCCGTTGTCCAGGTAGGATGACAGCGACAAATATGGTAAACAAAATTCCGAATTAGGGCCTGACCGCCAATAGAATGAACGACTTCAGGATGGAATTGTACCCCATATAATTTTTGCTCGTGGTCAGCAATCGCGGCACAGGGGGTATTCTCGGTATGGGCTAAAATCTCAAATCCCGTGGGTAACTGGGTGCAGGAGTCGGCGTGACTCATCCACATGGTCGCCCCCTGTTCCACGTTGGTCAGGAGGTCGGTGGGGTCATCAATGTGTAGGGAGGCTTTGCCATATTCGGCCCGTTTAGCCCGTTCTACCGTGCCTCCTAGCTGTTTGACCATGAGTTGCATTCCGTAGCACACCCCTAAAACCGGAATTCCTAACTCCCACAGTTTGGGGTCACATTCGGGCGCGCCGTCATCATAGACGGAATTGGGGCCACCGGAAAGGATAATGCCCTTGGGGTCAAGTTCTTTGAGTTTTTCGGCCGTTGTCCGATAGGAAATGACTTCGGAATAAACCTCGGTTTCCCGAATGCGACGGGCGATTAACTCGGAATATTGGGAACCGAAATCGAGAATAACGATCATTTGTCGGTTCAATTTTTCTACTGAAATATCAGTATTTTCGGTTTGAGTTGGAGTTTGAGTCTGGGGAGACATATTGAGTTTAATGGGTTTTAATTGTAAGGGTTAACCAAGTATAAACTTGATGCTTGTATCCAGTTACCATAACAAATTTACTCTAAAATTATATCAGCATTTTCACTTTTAATGATAATTTTACGCTGGCGGTCGAACATTATCGAACCGACCTTGAGGTTTTTTTCGCATTGGGTATAAATATAGGTCTGGGATCGTTGATCAATCGTCGTTGCAATTTCTCCATAGACCCGATTGACCCAATTTTCTCCTTTGATTGCGTCTAATTCTCGCAAATATTGTAAGGCATCCTCGGCCGTTGAACAATTAAAAATTCTTTGTAGGTCAAAGGTGGGTAATCCTAAGTTGGCACAATGGGCGGTTAATATTTCTAATCGTCCATCGGCAATATGATGATGGGTATGGAAAATTCCTCCGGCTAATTTGATTAATTTGCCATGATAACCAAATAATAATATTGACTTAACTTCTGCTAGGGCGGCACAGACTAACATCGGCCCTAACCAATTGGCGGTTTTAATCATTTGTTGGGGAGAAATTCCCATTTTTGCAGCTAATTCTAATCCATTTTCACCAATACAAAATACCAAAGAATCAAATTTTTTGGCTTTTTCTTGGAGTTGAATTTTATAGTTTTCTAATTGTTCGGGAACGGTTAGGGGTTGAGAAATACCTGTGGTTCCCAGTAAAGATAATCCTTCAATGATGCCAAAGGCGGCGTTAGAAGTGCGGGTTGCCAGTTGTTTTCCTTGGGGTAAAATAAAGGTAATTAAAATAGATTTATTTTGGGGTAATATTTTCTCAATATTGGCTAATAATAGGGTTTTTGCATAACGATAGATCGCTGTTTTTCCCGTCTTTTGATCATAGCCAATTCCTTCTCCTCCTTTAATAAAAATAGCTTCGGAAAGTTGATCCCCATGACCCGTAAGTTCCATCGATGAACTATTCAACCATTCCACCATCGCCCAAATCGGAGTATTTCTGGTTAAATCTAAATTATCACCAGGATCGGAACGGGTAATTGCTAAAGCCGAATTATCGCTTAAAATCGCTATTTGTTCAATCGGAATATTAACGGTTTCTGTCGGTTCAATTAAATCAATAGATACCTGTTCAATGGACTGATTTCTACTTTTTAAATATTCCAAAGCCGCCACCGCCGCCGCGCAAGCAAAAACGGGTAGAGTATATCCAGAACGGGGTTGATTTGTGGTCATATTTGAGCCATTAACCTAATATTTTAAGATTTTAGACTATTTTGAGAGCAGTTATCCTATAATTTAAACAAATTACTCTGAAAAATTATGAAAACTGATATTAACTGGGATAACTTCTGTGCTGAACTCTCAGGAATTGAAATAATTACGGATCAAACTCAAGTTAAAAAACTATCCCAAGACTATTATCATTTTAGCCCAATTTTGCAACCGTTACTTCAGGATAAAACCGGAGATATTGTGGTACGTCCCGCCACGGAAGCTGAAATTTTACAAGTGGCTAAAGTTTGTGTTAAATATAAAATTCCCCTCACGGTTCGGGGAGCGGGAACGGGAAATTATGGACAATGTATTCCCTTGGAAGGCGGGGTAATTTTAGATCTGTCTAAATTGAATACTATTAAATGGATAAAACCCGGTTTAGCTTGTGTGGAACCGGGGGTAAAAATGGCAGCTTTTGATAAACAAGCGCGGGAAATTGGCTGGGAATTACGCATGATTCCTTCTACCTATCGTACCGCAACTATTGGGGGATTTATTGAGGGGGGAAGTGGGGGAATTGGTTCGATTAATTATGGACAATTACGCGATCGCGGTAACTTACAAGCCGCACGAGTAGTAACCCTAGAAGATGAACCAAAAGTCATTGAATTAAGAGGAGATGACGTACAAAAAGTCAATCACGCCTATGGGACAAATGGGATTATTACGGAGTTAGAAATACCCCTAGCTCCTGTTTATCCTTGGACAGAAATAATTGTTACCTTTAATGATTTTATGACCTCGGCTCGGTTTGGTCAAGATTTAGCTTTATCCGATGGAATTATTAAAAAATTAATCTGCGTTTGTGCGTCTCCTATTCCGTCCTATTTTGCGGCATTTAAAGATATAATTCCCGCCGAAAAACCCGCAGCATTATTAATAGTATCTGAAACTAGCTTAGAACCCTTTCAAGAATTAGTTAAACAGTATAACGGAGAAATTTGTTATCAAAAGTCATCCCAAGAAACGGGGAAAGGAACAACAATTATAGAATATACCTGGAACCATACGACCTTACACGCTCGCAGTTTTGATCCGTCTATTACCTATTTACAAACCCTCTTACCTGCGGATCGCAAATTAGAACTATTGGAACATCTCTATAAGCATTTTGGGGATGAAGTGATGCAGCATTTAGAGTTTTTAAGACTACATGGAGAAATGCACCCCGCTTCTTTACAGTTAGTACGATTTACCACAGAAGAAAGGTTAAATGAAATTATTCATTATCATGAAGAACGGGGGGCAGTTATTTTTAATCCCCATACCTATATTTTAGAGGATGGCGGGATGAAAATGATTAATTTAGAACAATTACAATTTAAACAAAAAGTTGATCCCTATGGGTTATTAAATCCCGGGAAAATGAGAGCTTGGTTAGAACAAGAACAATAAATCAAAAACCGGGTTTCTGTATAAACTTTAATTTTTATTAAATAACTGCCAATAGAAACCCCGTTTCTCTGTACTCAGGACTTACGCAAATTTGGGGATGTCACCCTAAATGTAGGGGTAATTCATGAATTACCCCTGCTATGGATAGTGGTGATGCGTAAGTCCTGTGTACTGAGGATTTTTAATTGGGAGGTTGATTATTTACCCATTTTAACCATTGTAAAAGCGATCGCCATCCCTTTAATTTTCCTACCCCGGGTGCGGAAATAGTAGCCAAACTTTCTAGGGAAATTAACGCCGCATATTGTAATCCCAAAAAGCTATCGACAGCCGCATAGGGGCCCCCCAAAGTAATTGCACCCGAGGCATAAATCCGACCCCCTAAAACATTATTTGCCCCCGGAGGATTTCGCATTTCTACCAGTTCAAAATCATTTGCCACACTCAATCTTCCTAACGCATTTAAGGGCAAATTGTAATGAACGACTAAATCCTTTAATAAGGGATTTGTATTAACTTTAGCCTCTAGTCCAGTCGCATCAATAATAAAATCCGCCTCTAACTGAAGGTGAGCATTTAACCCATGTTCTCGAATGGTGGTTAAAGTGCGACCTGTAGGGCTAGGTTCCACCCGTTCAACGGTTCCAAAAGTAATCCGATACCACCCTTGTCGCAGTCCTTGATTAACCATATTTCGCCAGTCGGTGCGGTTAGCGGTGGTGGTTCCTCCCCACTGTTCT
>DATNRE010000276.1:0-1843 GCA_036703685.1 Candidatus Obscuribacterales bacterium | reverse complement strand
GGTAAAACACTCGGCCGATAACCGTGTAACGAAAGTTCAATTCTTTCATCGAGGACCAAAATTTATTCTCGGTAGCTTGAAGGTCAAGCAGGGTGCTGTTAACACCAAGTCGAAGGTTCGATTCCTTCTCGGGGAGCCATCAAAAAGTTTTTATGGAGTGTTATAGTGTTTTAAGTACCGGTTTAACACTCCATAAAGTCTTTTGACTTATAGAAAAAAACTATTAAAAATGAATTAGAATCTCTCGGGTAAATGAAGAATAGATAAAGTCTCGAAAGCAACTAGATAGGTTGGTCCCTATAATATGCAGAAAATATTTTATCGATATCAGAATGCAGAAGCCTAACCAGCAGAAAGTTTATGATGGTAACTTTAAACCTGTTCTAATAGTGAACCTTAACACTCAAAAAATAGGAGCCAATGAAGAGTAAAAGTCGGTCGGATCCGGCAGCCAGGCTGTAAACTTGGTCCTAACGGGGGAGGTTCGAGTCCTCTATTCTTCACCAGAATATCATATTATAGGGCAAATAAAATAAATTGGCAAATTACCATTCTAAAAATTTATCCTTAGTGTGATATCCACTTAAAGCAGTTTCTGAACATTCTGCGATATCAAAAATTTTCAGCCAAAAATGGTCTTGTAGTTCAGAGGCAGAACGCTCCGTTGTCAGCGGAGAAGTCGGGATATCGTAATTCCTCAGGACCGCCAAAAAGAGAGAAAAATGTACAAAAATTGGAAAACAAGAGATTTGATTATTGTGTATGTAACTTTAGATAATCAAAATGAAATTGATGAAATTTCAAAAGAACTCTATAATAGATGTATCTATAATCATTAAGAACAAAACCGAGTGTAGGAAAATGGAAATCCGCTTGCTTTGGGAGCAAGAGATAGTTGGATCGATACCAACCACTCGGACCAAAAATTCCAAAAAGTTCTTTAAGAAGAATTGTTTGGAGTTTTCTTTATAGTTGAGGTGCAAATCCGTAAACTAGAAATATTCAGGTGCAATCCGGTAAAATAGGATGCTATAAAGAATCTCAAGCTTATCATAAGCAGAAGGCCTTCTGTGAATTGGTAAGCGGTACTAAATATTGGGGAGTCGCCAAGTGGTAAGGCATCGGTCTTTGATACCGACATTCGGGGGATCGTAACCCTCCTCCCCATCCAATGGGTCACTAGCTTAATGATAGAGCATCCCGCTCATAACGGGACGGTTAGAAGTTTGATTCTTCTGTGACCCACCAAATAACTTTTGATGTAATACATAATGACAGAATAATTGTTGGCAAATAAATGGGAAAACAGACACTCTTGAAATATAGGGTTATAAACGTCTAAGCACTTAGTAAGAAACGCACCGGGCTTACGAAACGTCTAAGAATCCGAGAGCTGATTATAATATAAACAGGGCATGCTCATTCATAGGTGAAAGTCCTATGATTATGTATTACACAAAGAGTTACAAATATCGCAGGTACCAGCCGAAGTGGCGAACCGGGCTCATAACCCGATATATGCTTAGTGCAACTCTAAGACCTGCTCCCAAATATATTGGAGAAATAGGGTTTGCACAGTTAGTCGACGCTTGTGTAAGGGTTCAATTCCCAAATCCAATAACCAAATAATGCACTCATGGCGTAAAGGTAGCCGCAGTGGGCTTAAAACCCACTTTCCGAAAGGGAGTCCCGGTTCGACCCCGGGTGGGTGCACCCGCAGATGTATTTTGATACACTGAAGTTCACTCTTCAATCTGCGACCAATATTGAACTAGATATCGAACTTTATAAATAGTATAAAACAGGATTAAATATGTTTTATACAGTTTATAAAATCACGAAT
>DATNRE010000275.1:0-2769 GCA_036703685.1 Candidatus Obscuribacterales bacterium | reverse complement strand
ATTATTAGGGGTCGAGGGGGGCTTTACAACCCCCGACTCCCATTCAAAACCGTGCTTGCGACTTTCACCGCACACGGCTCCTAGTCTAATTGTCTGTTATCATCAGAACATCCGGTTTCTTTTGAGTCCTAAGACCCATCTGTTGCCGTTTTAGTATCGTGACAATGGCGGTGTAACAATTGCAGGTTTTTATAGTCATTCTTTCCGCCTAGAGACGTGGGAATGATATGGTCGATTTCTGCAATATCCTCTGGGGTGAAATATTGCCCACAGAAGGTACACTTGCCTTTCTGCTTTTTAAGTAGAAAAGCTACTTTGTTGGGTACATCGGAAGATGTACCTTTTCTTGTACTCCAATATGTCCAGTTTCCGTCATAGGGTGATGCTTCAGGTCTTACGGTTACATGGCGGATGATGGGTGTATCGGCATGGTCTAATAGTTTGTAACCATCTTTGGTTTCAAAATTCCACGCCCTATTCTCATTTTTCCTGTAGTAATTTTTTAATTTACTGTAACTTGCTTTACCGCATCGGCTGACTGTCCATGCTCTTAATCTCTGCCATGTAATATGGTCTAAAGAGGAAAATGTTTCCTTAGAAACGACTTTGGAATGGTAATTACACCATCCTCTTATGATCGGGTTTAGGCATTTGATTAATGCGAATTGGGGTGCATTTTTGTGGGTTTTAATCACTTCTTTCACCTTATCCGAGTGAGCTTTAATTGCCTTTTTACTAGGTTTAATTAAGGTTTTAAATCCTAATCGTTTGGAGCTTCCCCCTGTTGTACCACAGTGATGTTTACCAACAGGATATTGTCGGAAGTTCCAGCCTAGAAAGTCGAATCCTGGTGCTACCTTTTTGCCGTTTACTTCGATTTCTCTCAATGTGTGGCATATTCGGGTTTTAGCTGGTTTCAGTTCTAACCCAATGGGTTTTAACCATTCTTCGATGACAACTTGGCACTGCTGAATGATTTCTAATTGTGGACTTACTACCACGAAATCATCGGCATATCTGATGACTTGAGCTTGAACAAGGTTTTTCTTTTTAGGGAATTTGTGTTTAATTAACTCAATCATTCCATCCAGTGCGATGTTAGCAAGTAAAGGACTAATGACTCCTCCTTGTGGAGTGCCTACCTCTGTTGCATTAAATATGCCGTTGTCCATAACTCCAGCTTTTAACCATTGTTTGATTTGGGCTTTCATTGTTGATGGACAATCAATTTTGGACAATAGGTATTCATGGTTAATCTGGTCGTAACACTTGGCGATGTCGGCATCAAGGATATAGTATTCCTTTAGTCTGATGCTTTGGAAGATTCGTGACATTGCGTCGTGGGATGAACGTCCGGGTCTAAATCCGTAGCTTTCACCCTCGAATCTGGCTTCCCATTGTGGCTCTAACGCAGATTTAACCAAGGCTTGCCTTACTCTGTCGTTTATAGTTGGGATTCCTAGAGGTCTTTCCTCACCGTTGGGTTTGGGTATCCATTTCCTTCGGAGTGGTTTCGCCTTTTGGTATTTACTAAGACTTTTGACAAGTTCTAATCGTTGTTTGGGTGTGATGGATTTGACCCCATCTACCCCGGCGGTTTTCTTGCCCTGGTTGTCCTGCGTAACCCTTCTAACTGCTAAAAGTTTGGCGTAATATGACTTCACTAGAAGTTTTTGGAGCTTCCGAGCTTTCGCATTTTGTCCCGATAATGATGCCTGGTAAATTCGCTTTTGCAGCTTAAATACTTTTCGCTGAACTTTCGTCCAATTGATTGTATTCCATGCTTCCGTAGTCTTAAAACTCGTTTTCACCGTTTGTACTGCTATTTGTGACCTTACCTAACAACTAAACCGGATTCTATAGGCATATCTTAAACATTACATTTAAGCATTAGCTTCGGAATCCATCTCTCACCCTCATAACATACGCCTTAGATTTGTGGCTACCTGACAGTATTCGACCACCGTAGGGGTTTGTGAGGGGGTTTTAACGTTCCTTGATAAATGGGATTATTACCTTTAGATGTGTCCTATCCGCCGGGGTACTTCGGAAGTCTTTGTAAGTAAGAGGTTAAACTTACTTACATTTATAGAGGCTAAAAAAAGCTTCTATCTTTCCCCTTGTTCTTTTGAACGCAGTGTAACAAGTCAATTTCACTACTTAATATTAACGACGGTTCAAGCCGGACATTCACTTTCGTTCATCATGGGTAATTGGCTAGAGAACTTCTTAGGCATTAGACTTATACCCGATTTCCCGTTACTCCCAGCTTCAGTGTTTTGATAATCAGTCTGGCACTGTGGGAATTGCCTTATCTCTTTGGAGTTGGATACCGTACTTTTTAAGGTTCGGTAAGCCGCACCATTGACTCCGAGATTGACCTTCCTTTAAGGTCACATTTTCAAAGTTAAGACAGGCTTGATTGGATTTATTAGTGGGTTTAATTCCATTTACCAATTGTCTGAACCTGTCTCCCTGCTTACGTTTCGGTTTTGACCTAGACTTTGGCAGGAACGTTTCGCACTAACCTTTTTATTTTCAACTGTAAATTGTTAGACATTTTATTTTTCATACCTGACGAGAAGATCCCAGAGACAAAGATCGGGATCGTCATGCTCGATATCCTCTTTCAAAACATTAAATAAAACTTCCGAATCCAAAAAATAAATCTCAAAATTGAGCCGTTTCAAACCCGCTTCTTTAAAGATGCGATTCAAGCGCAAGGGCGTATAGTGTAT
This sequence comes from Candidatus Obscuribacterales bacterium, assembly GCA_036703685.1. Taxonomy (GTDB): domain Bacteria; phylum Cyanobacteriota; class Cyanobacteriia; order Cyanobacteriales; family Microcoleaceae; genus Planktothrix. The sequence goes on along the minus strand of DATNRE010000275.1, from coordinate 31 downwards.
TTGTCTATAATGCCAGTACCGTCCGTGAAGG
>DATNRE010000274.1:0-1748 GCA_036703685.1 Candidatus Obscuribacterales bacterium | reverse complement strand
AGAATTTTCGGGTTACCTTAGCTAATACGGGAGTTGAAACCCATACCGGAGGACGAATTAAACAGATCGAGAAATATATCGAAGATGATCTATTTATGGTCACTTATGGGGATGGTCTGGCTGATGTCAATATTGGGGAATTACTCAGTTTTCATAAGGAACATGGTAAACTAGCAACCGTCACAACGGTACAACCGCCTTCTCGCTATGGAATTGTGGATATTGATGAACGAGAAGCTCGGGTTTTGAAGTTTGGGGAGAAGATTAAGGATAATAAATGGGTAAGTGCGGGTTATTTTGTCTTTAATCGCAAAGTATTTGATTATTTAGAGGGAGGGCATTGTATATTAGAACGGGAACCTTTAGAGCGTTTAACGGCGGAGGGTCAGTTAATGAGTTATCAGCATCATGGCTTTTTTTATGCGATGGATACCTTTAAAGAATACACTGAACTCAATAAAATGTGGGAAAGTAAACAAGCTCCTTGGAAGGTATGGTCATGAGTCAATTCTGGCGCGATCGCTCTGTGTTTGTCACCGGGGGTACAGGGTTATTAGGAAGTTGGTTAGTGGCGGAGTTAGTGCAGCAAGGAGCTAGGGTAACGGCTTTAATCCGAGATGGTGTTCCTCAGTCTCGACTGTATACTGAAAACTGGCATCATCAAATTAATATTGTTCGGGGTTGTATTGAAGATTTACCGACCCTAGAACGAGCGATTAATGAGTATGAAGTTGATACAGTTTTTCACTTAGCGGCTCAAACGATTGTCGGAGTAGCCAACCGTGAACCCTTAGCCACCTTTGAAGCCAATATTAAAGGAACTTGGAACCTGTTAGAAGCCTGTCGTCGGGTGGGGGGAGTGAGTAGAATTGTGGTGGCTTCTAGTGATAAAGCTTATGGGGATCAAGATATTTTGCCCTACGATGAAACCACACCCTTACAGGGGGAACACCCCTATGATGTGTCGAAAAGTTGTGCAGATTTGATTTGCCGTACCTATTTTGTTAGTTATGGATTGCCAGTTTGTATCACTCGCTGCGGCAATTTTTATGGCGGCGGGGACTTGAATTTTAATCGCATTGTACCCGATACTATTCGTTCAGCATTGCGCGATAAACCCTTTACCATCCGTAGTGATGGCAGTTATATCCGTGATTATTTTTATGTTAGGGATGGGGTATTAGCCTATCTGCATTTAGCGGAACAGATGGAGAGAAAAGAAATCTGGGGCGAGGCGTTTAATTTTAGTAATGAACTGCAAATTACCGTGTTAGAACTGGTGCATAAAATCCTAGCATTGATGGATAAAAATAATTTACAGCCTTTGATTTTAAACCAAGCCAAAAATGAAATTAAGCATCAGTATCTTTCAGCCGAAAAAGCAAGAAATTTACTAAATTGGCATCCCCAATATACCTTTGATGAAGGACTAAAAGAAACTATCAAATGGTACAAAGATTTTATTTTAATTTAATGGAAAAATTTGAGCTAATAAATCAATAAAAACTATGGAGATTCAACCCCTCAAACTCACAGGTACTTATCAAATTACCTTAGCTCCTAGACAAGATGATCGAGGATACTTCATGCGAGCTTATGATCAAGAAATTTTTCGCAAACATGGCTTGGTCACAGATTGGCTACAGGAAAATCAATCCTTCTCAAAAAAAGGTGTAATTCGAGGTCTTCACTTCCAAAAACCACCTCATGCTGAAACCAAATTAGTCCGAGTCGTTTCAGGAAAAATT
>DATNRE010000273.1:0-2767 GCA_036703685.1 Candidatus Obscuribacterales bacterium | reverse complement strand
AGGGAACAGGGAACAGGTAATGGGTAATGGGTAATGGGTAATGGGTAATGGGTAATGGAGAATAGAGAGCAAGATGGAAATTGAATAATACTTATAGGGGTGTGCCCTTGTATGGGGTAAAGCAGTGCGAGCGTCCTCGCTGGCTAGTATTTAAGCTATTAGGCATTTAAACCTTTTAGGGTAAATCTTGCCAGAAAGGTTGCTCATTGCCGATAGGAGTCATGTTAGTAGCACTGTAAATATTGCCCTGTAATTCTTGATAATAGTCATCCTCTAAGAAATTAACATTAATTCCCGAAACCGCAACCCGGCGTTTAAAGTCTTCTTGGGTGTAATCTCGTCCCTCAATTAAGGCTCCTTTCGGATTAGAGACTAATAATTCCCCATTCACATAAACCGAATTAATTAAATTCGGCCACCAAGCATACCCACTATAACTAAATAAAGTCGGAACTCTGATAATTTGATCATTTCTGAGATTAAATTCTGTTTTGAGTTGATTAATTAAGGGATCAATTTTCTGTTTTTCTAAATTGAGATTATGTTGGATTAATAATTGATTATTTAAAGTGGCTCTGACGGTGGTTTGTGTGCTTAATCCGCGATTAATTGCTGCTCCTTCATAGCCTTGTTTTTCCAGTTCTTTTAAGAGTTTAACTCCTTCCCCCGGACTGGCAATTAACATTAAAGGTTCACCGGAAGCACTGGGAATAAAATTAATAATTTCATCAACATGGCGCAACATTAACCAAGACGTATCAATGGCAACGGGATCGCCCTGAACTTTTTGGGCTTTTAAAAACTCCACCACCTGGGGATTTAAACTGACATTATCAGCCGTTCCATAATAAATTCTGCCCAAGGGATAATCGGGTAAAGCTGGGGTTACGGCTAAATTATTATACCAGTCTGCCCATTGATTAAAAACATCTAATTCCCGGGGTTTACCGACTTCAAACCAGCCAAAATTTTGATTGATTAAGGATTGAGAATAATCGTCACTTTCCGTACTCCGATTGCCTTTTAAAACTACCGGATATTGCTCTAATCCTTCGGGTTTGGGAAACTGAACATAGCCGATTTCTTGAGTTCCTCGCATCCAGAGAGTGGCTCCGGGGGTGACTTTCACCTTTGCCCCGGTTTTTTCCACAATGGTTTTTAGGTCTTTAATAATAGTTTGATTATCACCGCGATCGCTAATATGAACTTCAGAAACCGATTCGGTATTAGCAGACATAATCCAAGGTGCAACTCCCATGGAAATTGTATCCGTTGCCATCACAATTCCTTGTTTCCGGGCAAGGGCTTTAAGATTGATTAACCCCGACCAATTACTATTAGCAAATTGTTTAGCTTCGACTCCTAAAATAATATCTGAACTAAATTCTAAAGGAGTTGCACCGGATAAATCAATAGATTTCCACCCGGTTGAGGTTTTCTGGAAAATATTAATATAGGGTTGGGATAATTCATCAACGGTAATCAATAATTCTGAACCTTGATACTCTTGATCAACTTTAAAATGAACTAAAGCTAAATCCTTTTCATCCTCCACCCCATTCACGATTTTATCTCGCCAATCGGGTAATCCATCCCCATCATTATCATTATTATTAAATAGAATTAACGGCCCTACGGATAAAGACCATTGTTCCGGGCGTTGTTGATCTTGTTCATCTACAATTCCATCTCGGTTAGTATCTCCATAGAGTTCAAACCCTGGAAATTCAGGATTAGCCAGGGAAAGGGGGGAGAGGGTTTGGGGTTTTTCGGGTTGTTGTTCTTGGGACTGTTGGGCTAAGGCTTTTTTATAGGTAGCGATCGCTAAATAACCTTGATATTCTACGGTTTTATCAATGGCTTTAGCACTTAGAAAAGACTCTTGAGGAATTTTCCGTAGGGTATCAATAGCTTGAATCCATAATTGTTGTGCAGTTTCCCAATCTTCTATGGTATTAGTTTCAGATTGTTGACCAAAATTTGAGGCTTCCGTGGCTATTTTTACCACTTGATTCCAAGTTTCTAAGGTTTTTTCTTCAAATTTAATTTGGGCTTCAACTTGGCGATTAGCTTTGACTAATATTTCATATTGTTTAAGTTGCAGTTGATATTGCCAAACTTCTAAATTACTATTAATATCAGGAGGACTGGAAACTTTCTTTAATTCTGCTTTGATCAAATCCTGTAATTGATATAATTCCTCTAGGGATTTGGGTGTAACTTCTGTGGTTTCTAAGCTCTGAGGATTGGCTTCAAACCCTTGGAGTTGTAAGCCCGATTCATTAATCCGATACTCTAAATTCAGATCGGTTGGTGAAGATTGGGCTAAAGTGGAAGGGGCGGGAACTAGGATAATTCCAACGACTACACCCAAAGCATTAATTAAAGCAACAGCAATGTAGCGCATCCAATTCATAATCAACCTCAGATATCCTGATTGATTGTACCTGAAATTCGCTAACTGTTGATCAAATCCTTTTAAATCTTCCTTGATTACGGGGAGTTTAAGTTTCTTAATCCTAGGAGTCTGGTTTTCTCGCCCTCTTAGTCTCTTGTATTTAACAACCTTTTATCCAATTCCCAGCAGGGGGTCACTAATATTAATGATCGAAATACCATTTTTAATGGTATCAGTATCCGTAATATTAGCCACCACTCCTAAAATATTTCCCGTTGTCGTTTGACGAATAATTGTTCCTTGAGATGCTCCCGTTGCGAGTTGTAAATTAGCAGTTTGATCAAAAGATTCTAAGGTTAATTCCTGTGA
>DATNRE010000272.1:0-4406 GCA_036703685.1 Candidatus Obscuribacterales bacterium | reverse complement strand
TATTGACGGGGGGTAAATTGGGAGCGACTTTGATCTGAATCGGAGGTGCAGAGGGGACGGGAAGCGGCGCCAAGGGGGGTGGCGGGGGCAAGGGAACCAGATTTGGGGGCGGAATTGGAATGGTTTCTGAGGGTTGGGTGGCGGTTTGAGCTTGGGGTTGTCGATAGAGATTTATTAGTCTAATTGTTCCGGTTAAACAGCCAATAGAAATAGCAATAAATACAATGGTTTTTAACCATTCGGGGGTGGTTTTTTCTAGGGATTTGAGATGGGGTAAATTTTCCGATTCGGTGATATATTCTTCTAAAGCTGCTGAAAGATCAAAGAGTTGTAAAATGCTTAAATGAATAAATATATCAGTAGGATTTTTAGCTAAATTTCCTAAGAATAAATCATGATATAATAAGCCATCGGGTTTAATTTTAATTTCTGAGTTGGTTTCGTCAAACAGAACAAAGGATGGCGTATTTTCAGTGGAGGATTTTAGGGAAACTGTTGTAGGTTCACGGGTTGAATTTTGGGCGAATTTAAGCAGATTTTGAATATAATTTTTAATAACTTGAGAGAGGGTTTCTAGTTGGGTGCGATCGCCTTCAATGGTAATATGATCCGCGTCGGGTAAACGGGGATCATCAAAGCAGAGTTTAAATTTAAACTGTTCTAAAACAGGTTGTTTTTTTAGCCGAGATATAAAAGGACGTTTCGCCTGGACTTCTAGGGTACAAGTGGGGGGAGTATAGCGTCGAATAATCATCATAATGGTGAACCGTTAATAATTGATTAAACCGGGGAATCTATGAAAGTTAACCATAATTGTTGATGGCTATTGGGTTTACTATAAAATAATAAGTCAATTAGTAATTTAATGGCTAGGGTATCAAGGTCTAGGGGGGGTTGAGGATGTTGGGTCATCCACTGTTGATAACTGTGATTAAATGTGTCTAAATAGTCCCGCAGCAAGGTCACTTGACGAAAATCAGTTTTTTGCTGTGCCATTTGTTCGACTAAACCCAAGGCTCGGCGAATTAAAATTTGATCCTGTTGAGCAATATAACAAATAATCAGAACTAGCGATCGCATTTCTTCAAGGGATAAAGGATTAGTTTCTGATTTTTTTTCTAATAATTTAATTTTATCAGGAACATTAGGCTCTAATTTTAATAGGTTTCCTACTTGTAAAATGGTTTCTAAAGGAATACCAATGAGGGCTTCAATTGCTAATAACAATATCTGAATTTGAACCGTAATTTTTCCCCATTGTTCGGGTTTAGGTTGCGGTTCTAAATCATATCTATTTGGATTAGATCTTTGATCATGAATATAATCTGAATTTAGCATTTTTAAGACCACTTATTATATCCGAGATTAAATCCCCCTAAATCTCCATTACAAAGGGGGAATTTGAGCTAATTCCTATTAATTCCCTAAATAAGCAATTGTAACACCAATGCCGCCATCATTAGGGGGTGCTAATTCAAATCGCTCTACTAAAGGATGGGTTTCTAAAAATTCATGAACTCCCTTTCTCAGTTGTCCCGTTCCCTTGCCATGAATAATCCAAATTGCCCCAAAATCATGAATTTGACCTAACATTCGATCAAGTTCACTTTCTGCTTCTGAGATGCGTTTTCCCCTGAGATCAATGGTATTATTAGAAGTTCTAACAATCGGTCTTTCTGGTTTGGTTTCTTTTGCGGGAATAGGTTCTTTTTTGCGTTCTGGGGCTTGAGGAATCACAGGTTTTAAACCATCTAAAGACTCAATTTCTCCTAAACTAACGGTCATTTTCATCATCCCAAATCGGACGGTAATTTGACCCTCTGGAGTCGGTTCATTTAAGACTTCTGCGGTTTGACCAAAACGGGGTATTCTAATCCGATCGCCTACCTTGGGTTTAAACTCTGGGGGAGGTTTGGGGGGTTCTTTTTTAGAGGGTAAATACTGCCCGGCAATTTGGTTTAAAGCCTCCGTTGCTTGGGTGGTATCTTGACCCGTGGGAGTCCCCTGTTGTAAGCGCCGAATCACTTTAGCAATTTCAGATTTTGCTTGAATTAAAGTGTCTTGAATTACCTTTTCTTGAACTTGTTTTAACTCCCGCTCTCGTTCTTTTAAGGCGGCGGCTTTTTGGGCTAATTCCTGATGTAAACGTTCCGTATCTTTTAACAGTTGACCCGCCGCTTGAGCTTTGGTTTCCTGTTGACGGCGTTGGGCTTCCAACCCGGCAATGACTTGGTTAACTTCCTCGGAACTTTCCCCCACATAACCCGCCGCTTGTTCTATAATTTCTGGGTTTAATCCTAAGCGTTTGGCAATGGTTAAGGCATTAGAACGCCCAGGAATTCCCCATAATAATCGATAGGTAGGTTGTAGGGATTGTTCGTCGAATTCAACCGAGGCATTTTCAAACCGTTCGTCCTCATATTTTAAGGATTTCAGTTCTCCAAAGTGAGTGGTTGCTATGGTTAATAAGGCATGATTAGCTAAGTATTGTAAAAGAGCGATCGCTAAGGCACTTCCTTCGGTGGGATCAGTTCCTGCACCTACTTCATCTAATAAAATCAAACTAGAAGAACAGGTTTCATGTTGAGGATTAATCGCTGCTAAAATTCGGCTAATTCTGCGAATATGACCGGAGAAAGTGGATAGGTTTTGTTCAATAGATTGTTCATCTCCAATATCAGCTAAAACCTGATCAAACCAAGGTATTTCCACGGGTTCTCTGGCGGGAATAAATAACCCGACTTTAGCCATTAATGCGGCTAATCCAATAGTTTTTAAGGTAACGGTTTTGCCTCCGGTATTCGGCCCGGTAATTGCTACAACTTTAATTTTAGGATGGACGATAACATCAATCGGAACAACGGGAAATCCCTGTTCATGTTGTTGTTGCCAAACTAATAAAGGATGGCGAAGTTGTCTTAAATTAATAGAGTTTAAAGTTGAATCTTCTGATGATTCTAAATCAAGAAAACGCGGAGGATTGGCTTCTAACCACAGACTATAACGGGCTTTAGCCACGGCTAAATCTAGGGTTGTAACAATCGCTAATAATCGTTCTAAATCCGGTTTAACTGCCCCAACTTGTTCACTTAATCCCTGTAAAATAATATCTTCTTCAGCTTTTTCTAGTCGTTGAATTTGTCGGAGTTGGTTATTAAGCTCAATGGTGGCTTTGGGTTCAATATATAAGGTCGCCCCTGTTGTTGAGCTATCATGAACAATCCCCGGAATCACATCTTTTTGAGAGGCTTTAACCGGAATCACAAAGCGATCGCTTCTTTGAGTAATTAATTGTTCTTGAACGGCGTTAGATTTGCGTTGAATAATCTGTTGTAAAATTCCATAAACCCGATCTTTAATACTGCGTAATTGTCCCCTAATTCCCCCTAATTTTATACTAGCTCGGTCTGCCACATCTCCCCGCTCATCAATACAGCGATGAATTTCCTGTTCTAGTTCGGGATAGGTTCTTAATTCCGAGACTAATTCTGTTATAATAGGAATATCGGAATGGTTATTAATAATTCGCCGTAATTGTCTCGCTCCGGCTAAGGTTGTGGCGATCGCTAATAGTTCATTTCCTGATAACATTCCATGGCGTTCTACCCGTTCTAAATAAACACTAATGTCTTCAATGCCTTCAAATTTTAACCCCGTTTGTCGCAGTTCTAATTGATAGGTTTCTTGAGTTTGGGCGAGGAGTTGTCGGGTTTGGTCAAGGGTCGTGGGAATGTGTAGATGCTGCGCCGCTACAGCAGCAAGTTTAGTCGCCGTAAAGGTGGATAAATGACGACATAACCGTTGCCATTCCAGTAGTTCTAAGGTTTCTGTTTGAATCAATGCCTCAAGATTTAAAAGTGTAATGTTAGTATACTACAGCATTGTAACCCTTTTGGGTATTTTCTGCAATCCCCAAATAATCGGTTATCAGTTGTAGGGGCGGGTTTTTTTATATCTTTGTGAATCACTTAAATCTCAATAAACCCGCCCGCGACCCGTCATCACAGTTAATTACCTATTACCCATCCTATTATTTCAACCTTAAAATTCTCTCGGCAACGGATGTTAAAACAGGCATTACTGATAAGCGATTTCCCTGCTTAACAACGCCAAATTCCTCGGAATTAAAGGTTTGTTTGAGACTATCCAAAGTAATAATAGCAGAAAATTTTTCCACAAATTCAACTTTTACCGTATACCATCGGGGAGAATTGGGCGTTGCTTTGGAGTCAAAATAGGGACTATTAACATCAAATTGGCTGGGGTCAATTAGGTTATTTTCAATGATTTTAGCTAATCCCACAATCCCCGGAGGTTTAGTATTAGAATGATAAAAAAACGCTAAATCTCCGATTTGCATTTGTTTGAGAAAATTTCGAGCTTGATAATTTCTCACCCCATCCCAA
>DATNRE010000271.1:0-14356 GCA_036703685.1 Candidatus Obscuribacterales bacterium | reverse complement strand
CTGTCCCGTCTGTGGAAAAGATCACGGATGTCAGATTTTGTCCGATGTCGCTGTCCTCTGTCTGCGAACCGATAAAAATAATGTCCCATCTGGCTGGGTTTGGAAAAAGGAACTCACAGGAGGCATGGGTTCCCTGGTCGTCGCTGTCACGTCCCAAACCGAACAAGAGCGCCAACAACAACGAGAACAATCGCAACGACAACGAGAAGAACGGAAAAAACAGCAGAGGAAGCGCCAAGCAACCGCTTTAACCGATGAACAACGAGACAAAGAAGCTCGAAAACTCCTCAAACAACTGGGATTAAGTACCCGTCACCGTCAATCTTTACTCAATCGAGGGTTAACAGATGCGGATATTGAAGCAATTGGTTTTAAATCCGTCACTCGCTATCAACATTTAATTATTCCTGTTAATCCTAATTTTCCAGGTATCAGTATCGATGGACTAACCTTACAAGTTAAAAATGATGGATTCCTCATTCCTTTATTCAGTTTTAGTGGATTAATTATTGGGTTTCAACTCGCATCTGATAATCGGGAGGAGGGGAAATATAAGCACCTGATTCAGCCTCACCTAAAAAACGGAGAACTGCCGTTACAATTCTATCCAAGCTGTTCCAGAAACTTAGACATTATTGAAGGAACCCTAAAACCCTTAATTGCTTCACGACGACATCACTTAACCGTAGTCGGTGCAGGGGGAGTAAATTGGCATCATTCCCCTGAACAATTGAAAACCATTGTTGAAGAAATTCAGCCAGACAAAATCATCTTAAATCCTGATACTGCTTCTCTCCTCAATCCCCAAGTTTTGAGGCAATATCGAGAACTTAATCAGTTTATCAAACGATTAGGATATACCCTTGAAATTAGAGATTGGGGTCAAGGAAAGCAACTTAAATCTCAAGGGTTAGATATCGATGAAATTGATATTCAAACCTTTAATCAAGCTACCCTGATTTCCTTTGAAACTTGGGCAGGAATTGCCGAAGCGGGAGATTCTCATTCTTTAACTCTTTCTCAAACAGAATGGTTTGAACAGTTCAAGCTTCCACAACTGCAACAGGAATTAACCCAAACCTTAAAACAGTTTTATAGCCACCATCTCCGTAAGGGTAAAAAACTTGATCAAACAACAGAATTGGCAGCTAGTTCAATCCCAAAAACTGCTCCAACTCCAACTCCTCCATCAACGGCAATTGTTCTTTGGAAACCTCAGATTCTAACTTCCATGCCTTATATCCCAGGACAACTCCCAATAGTTGAGGAATGGCAACAATTAGGACATCCTCAATTTATCATTCAACAAGGAGAACGATTAACTTTTTATCAAGAAGCGTATGAAAGAGGATATAAATATCTTAAAGATTCAACTCCTGCTGGACATGGTAAATCTCATGATGCTGGATTAATTAACTTAGAAACCTTTGGAATTGATCCAGATCAAACTGAGAATAAAACTCGTATTTTCTACTTATCTCCTGACCATCGAAACCCCACCAATGCTACCATTGAAGGCAATTATATTGACCTCGAATCGCGCCATAATGGTTTAGTTCATGATTTCAGTCGGCGTACTCCGTTGGGCAAGCCTTACATCATTCGAGCTACAAGTTTAGATCAAAAAAATGGAACCGTTAATATTCCTTCTAATTGTCCTGAAAATGACACATTTTTAACGGTTTCTGAACTTGGATTACCTGTTTTTGGGGGGAAAGACTCACCCATTTGTCAATCTTGTTCACTGCTCAGTCAGGGCTGTCCTTTTCTACTCAATCGTAGGGATACCTTAAGCCATGAACCTTTAATTCGAGCCGATATTAATTCGATTCCGACTCCTTCAAAAGATGACATTTTAATTGTTGAAGAATCCGATAAAAATATTAAAAATGCTCATCAAATCACTATTAAAGTTGATGAGATTATCAAAACAGCATCTAAATTGCAACTTCGAGATGATGAACGCATTTTCAAGGCATTACGTCCCCTTTTAATGGCAGTTTATCAAGCGTTAGAAGAAGTTGATCAAGAAAAATATAAATGGGGTATTTATCATCATCAAGTGATGGAATTAATGCCATCTATTGATGAGTTAAACCAAACAATCTGGGAACTTTATGCGGATGATTGGTTGAAAGCAGATAATGTTTGGGGTACTCCCATCTGGGATTATGAAATGATTAATGGTGAAGTTACCGCAATTAAAATTAGCGGAACCAATTGGATCGCCCCTTCTCTCAATGATTTGAAAAAAGAATGTTATAAGATTTTTGAGAATTATGAAAAATACCTTAATTCTCTTGACACCCCTCAACAAAAACAAGCTGCAATTAAAGCAAATATTATTCCATCTTGGCTACCTATTTTAATCGATTGCGTAACGGGAAATAAAAGAATTAATTTGAGAATTAATAATGGTAAATTAATGATAACTAAATTGGCTAAACGCCATCGTAATATTATTAAAAATGCAGGGTTTTCGATTGCGTTAGATGCAACTCAATCTAAAGAAGATTACGCCTTCAGTTTAGGGATTAATCCGAATGATATTTTAGAAGTAAGAGAAGTTCAACGTTGTACACCCAACTTGCATATTCATCTAATTAAAGGCTTAGGAAATTGCGGTAAACAACGACGAGACACCCAACAGCAACGGATTAGAATTGGCATTGAAGCGATCGCAAAAATTCACAAAGAACAAGGTCACAATATCGGATTAATTGACCATAAATCCGCCATCGATCATTATCAAGACTTAACAGATGATTTGAAATTGGGGTACTGGCATCGGGATACCAGGGGTTCAAACCAATTCCTCAATACTCAAAGCCTGATTAGTATTGGTAGACCTGTCCCTAATTTAGGGGGAATTGGGGCTGAATATCAGATTTTAGGGGGATGGGTTAACTGTCCTGAAAAATTAATCGGGCAATATGGCCAATGGGTCAACCGCAAAATCACCTCAGAACTCATTCAAGACGTTAGCCGACTTCGCGCCCACCTGCGACCGTCCGAACAACTTCACAGTTACTTAGTTGCAGACTTCGATCAGCATACCATCAGTCAAATCCGGTTAGCCTTCCCCGGCGCAACCGTCACCGTTGAGAAGATTGATGATTATGCCCCTCAAGCGGCTTCTAAAGGCGCTCAAACCGAAAGGGGAATTATTGAAGCACTCTGGCATTCTATTCAAAGCGGCACTGTCGCCACTATCGACGAAATTGCGTCCCTACTCGGAATTACTAAAAGTGGGATCACCAATAACCTTAAAGACCGATTGGGTATAGGGTTCAGGCTCCTGAAAAAAAGTTTACTTTTGTTATTAGAAAGTATTAATAGCAAAAGTCAACTTTCTGATCTGCCCGATGATGCCCGATGGATTGCTGAAACTTATCTCCCCCTCGTTGTCCAATCTCTCGAAAGTGGAGAAATTACACCATCGGATGTGGTTGTTGAAGTCGTCACTTGGGCGCAAAGTTATGGCCGAAGGACATTCAGGCGTATTTTAGCGATGGCTTCTGTACCAACCCTTTGTAAGTTATTAGGTGCTGTGATGTGTCTGTTGCCCAATCCCATCAAAACTGAAATTCAGAACTATCTTTACAGTCACGCCTTCATAGAAACCCGCCTGAGCGAAGCCATACCCTAAGGCTATTGGCGCATCTGTATTCAGTTACTAAAGACTATTAACTGTTGGTAAACAATAAGTTTTGACCTAGGCAGCAAACGCTGCATAAGATTAAGAATTTGCCGATTCAATTGATTGATTTTTCAACTAATACAAGGTTTTAATATGAGTGAATCAAAACGAAAAAGCTGTATTAAATTTTTACAGACTATCGGGTTTAATCTGGGTTCTAAAATTTGGATTCGAGCTTCATGGAATTATCCAGATATTCCCGCACCCTATCGTTGGAAAACTTATCTACGAGGAAACAAAAAATTTTATTGCCAATATATTTTCTGTGGTGAGATCACTAATTTTGGATTTGCTTTAACTCGATGCTGTTATGGGGGACGAGATCAAAAAGGAAATACAATCTGGCAACCCACAACTAAAATTTATGAAGATGGATTCAAACTAGCACAAAATTTGTCTAAAATTGGAGCTACGGTTTGTTTTTATCCGAATCAACCAACGGTTGGGATTAGCAATGCTCATGTCATTAACTGTCACTCTATCTTTTATGAGATTGATAATTTATCAATTTTTTATCAACAAGAAGCCATTGAAAATCTTAAGCAAAAAACGGGTTTAACTCCATCAGCAGTTGTCTATACAGGCGGAAAATCACTTCATGTTTATTTTAGAGCGAGTGAACCATTAACTCCGAAACAATGGTTACTGTTAAACCGCAAATTAACGATTATTCAAGGTTCAGATCCGGCAATTTGTAACTTAGCACGGGCAATGAAATTACCTGGATTATATCGTTGTAAAGTGGTTAATGGAACGTTAAGTTCTCCGGTTCCTATTACGCTTGAGCAATGTCTGGGTAATCAATACAGCCCCAAATTAATCAATAAATTGCTAAATTCTACGGGTTTATTCCCTTACGGTTTAGAAGAACCACGATGGCGAAAATGGGTTCAATTTTTCCACAAGCAGCAAGCAGGAGATCCGGTAAATCCAGAGGAGGTGCTTAAGAATAAAATTGAGAATAAATCAGTTATTAATTCTAGGGGTAATAGATGCAAATACACCCGAATAAAAGCTTCTTATAAAACCATAAGTAAAACTCCAAAACTTCTAAAGTTAGGCACTCAATTATCAATTCCTCTCTTGATCTGTTTAACTCAAGATAATCGAACCCTCATCAACCAAGGCGGTTATCTAGGAAATCGTAATAATTGGGGTTATAAATTAGCTAGAAACTTGCTGGGAACTGCTAGTTTATTAGATGAACAAGGAATAAATTATTTCCCGACTCCTTACAAATTGTTTAAGCAGTATAGCAATCGTTGTAATCCTCCGGTTGATGATGACGAACGAGAGAGAATTTGGAAAAGTGCCTGTTCTAAACCCGCTTATCCTAGCCGTGATTATTATTCGATTCTGGGCAGTATTAGACAATGGTTAGCCTGATGAAAAAGAGCAAGATTGGTTTTAGTTCCTTCGCTGCTAACGCAGCTACAGAAGTGCTTTTAACACCAATTCTTAAAGTCCATGAATCTGCATTTACCTGTTCATCATTTATCAGGATTAAGCAAAATTAATAGTCGCCTGATCAAAAAACTGGGTATTAACACTATTTTTGACTTATTGCTTTACTTTCCCCGTGATTATATCAAGTACCAACGAGTCAAAATATCAAGGTTAAAAATTGGTGATTCTGTTACCATCGTGGGTAAAATTAAGAAACACGAAATCATCAGTCCGCCCAAAAATCCTCGCTTAACCATTCAGACCCTTATCGTTAGGGATAAAACGGGTAACATTGCCTGTAAACGTTTTTTTAACCATCCCTATTATCAATCACAGCAGTGGAGAAACGAGCAAAACTTAATTTATATTCATCAAAGCATTGTTGCTGTATCAGGAGTTGTTAAACCGGATTGTTATTACGGCAAAGTTTTAACTTCTCCTGAAATCCGATTAATTGACCTTGATGAAGCCAGAGATACGAAAAACTCAATTATCCCGATTTATCCATTAACAAAAGGGGTCAGTCATGAAATTATTCAAGATGCGGTATCCTCAGCTTTAGAAGCTGTCCAGCAACTCATTGACCCTCTACCTCCAGATCTCCGACAGAAACAGGGTTTAATAGAATTGCAACAGGCGATCGCTTTCATTCACCAACCCCCCAATGAACCTCAACTCGAAGCGGCCCGTCGTCGCCTAACATTTGATGAGTTTTTCTATCTCCAACTTTCCTTCCTTCTACGCCGCCATCAATGGTTGGCAAATTCGGCTTTAACTGAGATTACTCCTACTGGCCCACTACTCAAACAGTTTTACTCCCAACTTCCCTTTCCCCTCACCCAAGCTCAACGTCGGGTTATCAATGAGATTCTCAACGATATGACTTCCAAAACCCCGATGAATCGATTGGTACAAGGGGATGTGGGTTCAGGGAAAACCGTTGTTGCGGTTGCTGCGATTCTAGTTGCTATTCAGTCCGGCTATCAAACCGCATTAATGGCTCCTACAGAAGTGCTTGCTGAACAACATTACAGGAAAATTGTCACCTGGTTTGAACCCTTGGGTGTTTCTGTGCAATTGCTGACAGGTTCTGCTAAAGTTGCCAAGCGCAGAGAAATCCATGCTCAACTGGAGACAGGCGAACTTTCTTTATTAGTGGGAACTCACGCCTTGCTGCAAGAGAAAGTGAACTTCAACAAACTCGGTTTGGTTGTTATTGATGAACAACATCGATTTGGAGTGCAGCAGCGACAAGATTTATTGAACAAGGGCAATAAACCTCACGTCCTGACCCTGAGTGCCACTCCGATTCCCCGTACTTTAGCACTGACGTTGCACGGCGATTTGGATGTTAGCCAGATTGACGAATTACCTCCTGGGCGACAGAAAATCCAAACCAAAGTGATTAACCAAGGTACTCCAGCTTATAATTTCATCCGTCATCAGGTACTTCAAGGTCGCCAAGCCTACGTCATTCTACCTCTGGTAGAAGAATCAGACAAACTAGATTTAAGAGCGGCTGTTGTAGAATATCAGCGATTATCAACCCAAATTTTCCCTGAATTTAGGGTGGGATTGCTGCACGGTCGCATGACATCCGCCGAGAAAGATGAAGCTCTCAGGGCGTTTAGTGACAACACAACCCAAATTTTGGTTTCTACTACGGTTGTGGAAGTTGGGGTAGATGTTCCCAATGCTACCGTTATCTTAATCGACCATGCCGAGCACTTTGGTTTAGCTCAACTGCACCAGTTAAGAGGTCGTGTGGGTCGAGGTTCCCATTGTTCCTATTGTTTGTTGCTCAATACCAGCCAAACCGCACAAGCCAAAGCGCGGCTTCAAGTCTTAGAAAAATCCACTGATGGGTTCTTGATCTCAGAGATGGATTTGCGACTACGGGGGCCAGGAGTGGTTATGGGCTATCGCCAGTCGGGAATTTCGGAATTTGCACTAGCTAATATACTGGATGATGAGGATTTGCTAAATTTAGCTCGTGAAATGGCAGTAGCGATCGTCAAAAGTAACCCAAATTTAGACCAACATCTTTTGATGGTTGCAGAACTCAAACGACGGGGACTGGCAATTTGGGATTGTACCCTTAATTAATCAGTTAACAGCTATCAGTTTCAATTATTGCGGTAATGAACTGATACCTGATAACTGATAATTTTCTATAGGAGTTTTACAATGGCTTATACCCTAGAAACACTTTTAACGTTTGAAACATTTCTAGCTCAATATGGTGATAATCCTCGCTATGAACTTGCTGACGGAGAATTAGTTGAAATGGAACCAACCGGCCCCCACGAAACCGTCAGTGGTAAACTTGCTACTCAAATCGGTATTGCCATTACAACAGAAAAACTCCCTTGGTTTATTCCCCGAACTTGTTTAATTCGTCCTTTTACCGATGTCGCAACCGCCCGTCGTCCTGATATTGTTGTTTTAGATGAAACAGCACTTTCCAGTGAACCATTATGGGAAAGAGAACCTGTTATTACGCTAGGGCGCTCTATGAAATTAGTTGTGGAAGTTGTGAGTACAAACTGGGAAACAGATTATGCCCGAAAAGTTGAAGAATATGCTCTTTTGGGAATTCCTGAATATTGGATTGTAGATTATCGGGGTTTAGGTGGCGTCGCTTTTATTGGTAAACCCAAACAACCAACTGTTACGGTTTGTCAACTGATTGACGAAGATTACACCCAGCAACAATTTCGTCTAGGTGAACCGATTATTTCTCCTCTGTTCAAAAGTGTGCAACTTCGCCTAGATGATGTTCTTCCTCGTTTTAACTAGAGGAAATTCTATCTACATAGAAAATTATTCTTTAAATAAGACTGACGAAAATTAGTCTTAGCCATATAAACAGCTTCCTTAACTTTCCATTGTTTTTGGGGGACTAATTCTTTAACATTTTGTAGTTTAATTAAACCTCTATAATCACCTGTAATTTGAAAAATAACTTGAGCGATCGCTTTACAACACCCCTCTGGACATTTAACAACCTGATACTCGGAAAACCGAATTACAACCCAATTTCGTTCTAAAAAAAATCGATTGCGTTGCTGATCTTTATTTTGATCCACGCAATGATGAGGCTTTCCTGTTTTTCCATCATAAGGTTCGTCAATTTCAATATCTATTGCTAAACCTGTTGCTTGATGAATTAGAATAAAATCAGCCGTGTAACAGAAAGAGGTATTAGGTATAGGAAACTCAACACCCATACAGAAGTCATAAACACCAGAGAAATAACGACATAAGTAAATAAAAAATTGTTTTTCACTGACTCCTTGCTGTACTCCGGTATTCCCTTGATTAGATGGATGCTGAACAATCTTACTCAATAAGAATAAAAGCTTTTTAGAACGCTCTTCTAACAAATTATTATATAGCTGTATTTCCTGAGTTTGACACTGCAAACGGTGTAATGAATTACTTTCGGATTTAGATCGCTGTTGTTGAGTTTGAGTAAGTTTAGGCTGATATTGCTTGCACAATTTAAAATTAATAAACCACACATAAAAACAAGCTGTTACTGCACTCACTGACGCACATATAAGTGATGACCAGAAAGCTAGAATACTTATGCTGAATAGTTGATTAACTAACAGGACTATTCCAACACTAACGACCAAAATTACAATGACTAAATATAAATAAAAGTTAGAATAAATATGCTGTTTTGTGGGAGTTAATCGCACTTCAGAAGAAAATTCTGCTACTGAATTAGGACTGCTATTCAATACGGGTATTGCGTGATTAATGCAGAAATAGCGAATTGAATCAGGAATCAGAATAACGGGATAAAAACCTCTAACTGAATTCATGACATTAAGAATTTCTAAATTTAATAAAAGTTATATGCTTGAAAGTTTAATCAATTTCTACCCTATAACTTATTAGCCCATAACTTAATCATCCTTGAGAGTTAAATAAAACTAAACTTCCTGTTGATTTTAATAAATGATTAATGGGCTAACGCCCAAGCCCAGAGGTGAAAATAACATTTTCTGAGTTATTAATTATGTTTACCAATCCAACCCATAGTACCCAAAGAACAACCCCTGATCCTTTGAAATCTACACGGGAAAAACTAGCTCGAAAAATTAAAACCGCATTGAAAACAACAAGCCCAGAAGAAACACTTCAAATCTGGATGTTAATCAAACAGCAAGAACTTAAGAGAACAACTCCTGGGTTATCTCAACAGCAAATAGAAAGCGTTCTGCAATCTTTAATTTTAGAGTTAGGCTATGATGTCATTGCTATGCCAACTCTACCATTGGCTGCTTCCCTAACATTAGAAGATACAAGAAACTCCAATCCCTTAGAATCGGATGAAGAACAGGAGGATAATCAAACAGATTTCGATAACTCTGATCTTGAGGATGATGAAGATAGTTACTCAGAAGTTTATAGAGAAAAAACTTCCTCTCGGAAACAACGAGTTCCTGCTTTGAAAAAAGTTGAGTCCTTAAGGGCTTCTAACCGAAATGGAAAACACTCCTAACAGCCCCAAAATCGATGATGTTCCAAATTATCCTGGTGTTGTAATCACTAATTTCTGTGATAATTCATTCGCTTTGGAACCTTTTTTAGAAAGTTGTGAAGCTGATAATGAACTCACACCAGGAACCTTAGCGATTTTTGTCCAAATTGAAACGTTTGATGAGTATTTTCATTGTTGTGGAAAGTGGTAATTTATGTACTTAGCTAAAAATTCATTAGCCCGATATTCAATCCAAGCGGTTGAACTCTGGACTCAATTGGAAATGGCTGAAACTCCTGAACAAGAGGAGGCGATTGTTAAAGCAATTTGGGACAATCAAACAGACCAAGAAACGACTGTTGATAGTCACGCTGAATTAGCTGATCAATTAGATGCTGAAATTTGTGCAATTAAAGCTCGTTTAAAACATTTAGTTACACTGCATAATCAGGCAATTGAACGACTAGAACGGTGGCGTAGTAACCTTGATAAAACCTTACTTTATATTCACCAAATGGGGGTTATTTCTACTAATGTTGTTGGGCGATCGCGTCACATCCAACTAAAAGAAAATCTCCCAAGTTGTGAAGTCTTAATCGATCCTTCTGACTTACCCAGCGAGTATCGCACAGAAAAGCTTGTTGTTGCGCCCAACAAACGTAAAATCATTGAAGACTGGAAACAAGGTATTCCTGTTGATGGCACTCGTATTGAACGGAAACTTAGAGTAGAATACGCCCTAGTCCCGTCTAATCTAACTGGTACAATTGAAGTTATTTCTAATCGTAGCAGTTCCTCAACTACTCAGAATTTTGATTCAATGTCAATACCCAAAACCAAGCGAAAGGGAAAGACATTTTCTAAAAAAAATACTGAGAAGTCTAATCAGGGAATAAAAGCATAATAGTTTGATTTAAACTATCCCAAGGTTACAAATTATTGTGCTTTATTGATAGCAGATAGCTTTTGTAATAATAGAGCTATCTGTTATTTTTTATTTTTCATTTTTTCTGTAAAGATGGGCTAACGCCCATCAACATGATGATAATTAATTCATATAACCAAAATGAAATGGTTAACCCCACAACGTGCCGTTGCTTCTGCTGATTTATCACTAACGAGTGAGGAGCTAATTGAATATACTCTTCAATCCGAAGAGCAAGAAACAATAGAAGAAAGATTTCAAAAAGTGGGCTTGCTATTTGATCGCGATCGTTGGCAATCTAACAAACCTTATTTAGCTCTACTTTCTCCAGCTACTATCCAAAATAAAGTAGCCACACAACCCTCTAATTCTGCTACTGATTCAGATTTAATTAATGATGAAACTTTGGCAGAGGAAGATGAAGAAAACACTGTAACTGAACCAGAAGAACTTAATAATGCACAATCTCAGCAACAGGAAGAACCTTACAATTTTGAACAATGTACCATCGAACTACATCTAACATTTAAACCTGATGATGGTCATCCAGACGGGCGAATTGTGATTATTTCAGCTAGCAGTCACGGCGACTTCCCCATGGGTGAAAAAATTAGAGCCTCAGCCTTGGGAGAATTACCCCCTCCTGTTCAAACATTATTCAAGGAACTTGTTGCTGATTTTCCAAATCGCCAAGCACGACGACAAATGGCTAATATTCGCAACCCAAAGAAAGCAAATTCTAATCCCAATCAACCTACAAATGAAGCCAGTCAAACGGTTAAATCAGAAACTTCTACCCAACCCAAAACTACTGGAAATCAACTGAGTTTATTTTAAAATTGAACCCCTTACCTAACTTTAGGAGAACCCCATGAATTCAAAAAAGAAAGTGCTAGTTTTCTTTGAAGGACAACAGCATCCTGTTGATGAAGACATAGCAAATGATGATCAGGAACTTCGTAAATTGTTAACAACTTACTACCCAGATTGTGCTAATGCAGACATTATCAGAAAGCCCGGACAACTGATTACAATTGCTAAACGCAATGGCTCTAAAGGATGAAAATGACAATTAAAATTAGTCCCCTAGAATTTCTGATTAATGCTCCAGAGGAAGTCAATCCAGCCCTTTCTATGTGCCGAAAGCTCCAGCGATTAGAGCTTGCTGGAGAACTCGATAGTACCACAATGAAAGAAATAGTAAAAACAATTGAACTAGCAATTTCCCAAGCAACAGACGATATGAAAGCAGTTGAACAAACGAAAGAACGGCTGTTTAATAGTCCCTCTGTTGCTACGGCTATTCCAACAGGGTTTTAATATGCCTATAATTTGGAATGCTAAATTGGCTCTGCAACTGTTACACCAATGCCAACCCATCATCGATATTGAATCAGCAATTGACTATTTATGGTCTAAACTGAACACCTATCAGCTTCTAAATCTTTACCAAGAATTGTTTCCTATTGAATGGGAAAAAAGCCAATCTGAAATTTACTCTGAAAATAACGGTCATAGTCCCAAAGAGTTGGAGTTTATTTCACTGGTGAACGAACATTTATTTCCGATTGATGACTTGATTATCGAGACTGCTTATGAAGAACGGCTGTATCAAATTCCGGTCTCTCCTAAAGGAATAGATTGGCAAGATGAAGAAGAAGGAATTGAAGCCTTGCGAACAGGGTGGCAACTCCTTTTTCCCCTCTCAAAGTCAGGTCGATGGTGGTTGGAAACTGTTGAAGGTACTCAAGGAGAATCTTGGTATAAATGCACGTTTGGATATAGCTTAAAAGACATTACTCATCCTGAAAGAATTAACCTTAACCTTCTCAAAAAATTAGCTTTTCGGGCGACATCTCCTATTAATGCTTTTCCCATTGCATTAGCACTTCTTGACTTAGAAACCGATAATATTTGGTTAGATCAGATTGTTTGTTCTGAAAGTTATTGGAGTCGTAATATTGAATTAAGACCTTGGAAGCTTGAAGAAGTTAAATTTCTCACTCATCAATGGAATCAAGCGACTCAACTCCTCAATCAAGCTTACGAATTAATTGAATGGATTGAAGCTGACCCAAACACTAATTTTTCACACCTTTTAGCATTATGGAATCTGACATTGGATCTGAAATAATTCAGGAAATTCTGGCAGTTTCCCCTCGGAAATTGTCTGCGATTCAAGCTGAACTTCTTTTTCTTGAGGGTGAGACTTACATTTTCCATTATCAATCCGAAAATGGTTCTAAGTACAAATGTTTGTCTCCAGCAACGCTGAGAACTGCTTTTGCAAATACACCAATTGATTCGGGTTGGATGAACCCAGAATTAGGAATAGTACGTTGGGGAACAGGTAGTAGTGGAGAATGGACAATTAAATTCATTCCCCCCCAAAAACATGAAATTAATTTATTGGAATCAAAGTTATTCATTCCTTTACCTGCATTGGTATTCTTAGGATTAAAATCAGATTACTGGATTTGGGCAATTAAAGGCTCAAATTTTAACCCCAATACAGAAGCTTTTCATGTTCCGTTACCCAACGTTTATTCACAGTCTTATCAATCCTGTGGACGCATCTGTTGGGGAGATCATAAACCGCCTACCGCTTCGCCGAATACCATTACAAGTGCTTGGGAATTATTCATCTCAAGTTCCTTCAATGAGCATTTGAGCAATGGTAAATCTAAGGCGAAACCGAATGATGTTTGTCAGCAACTTGAAAAAGCAGTTAACCGTTTATCTTACCCCGTTAAAGATTTAATCAGTACCCAGCAAACCATTACAAAATTAGTCTCAACAATAATTAATGATTGAATTACCCTGTTTTATTACGGATATCACCGAGGAAAAAAACAGGGATCAATTTGTAATTTTTACTCGAATTCTGTCCTACCGCTTTTGTTTGATAAACCGATGCAATTGTAAATTAAAATAGGAGATTTAGCTAATGTTTAATTATGATTATTTAGAAGCTTCGCCACTAATCATCAGACAAGCTGATTCGATTGATTTTTGGTTAATTGGAGCCGGAGGAACGGGTTCTTGGCTGTCTTACCATATTGCGCGACTGGCACGGAGTTTGGGCAAGTCGGGGAAGAAGGTGCAATTGGCGATCGCAGATCCCGATATAGTTGAAGAAGCCAACATCAGCAGGCAGGCTTTCTGCGATAAGGAAATCGGACTACCCAAGGCGCAGGCTCTAGCATTGAGATACTCTATAGCTTGGGGAGTGGAGACGACGGCTTTCGTGCAGGAATTTGACCCCAAGCTGATCCGAAGAGCTTACGACAAACTGACCATCCTGGTAGGGTGTGTGGACACGGCTGCCGGGAGATCGGCTATTAACCAGGCACTTGAGTTAAACCAATACTACAGCGGCTCTGAAATCCCCCGTGTGTGGTATTTGGATTGCGGAAATCATGCCGAAGCCGGACAAATCTTGCTGGGCAGTAGTTTGGAAACTGACCCGGAGTTTTATAATTTTGGGGGACTCGGATGTGCGAGGTTGCCATCTCCGATGCTGCAAGCTCCTGACCTTTTGAAACCGAAACCAGAAGAGTTGATAAATAACCTATCTTGTACTGAGATGGCAATGCTAAACTTGCAGAGCGAGAGCGTAAATGTCCGGGTGGCGGCTGAGGCGGCGGATTAGGGTAGCCGCCGAGATACGTGCAAAATGGGACACGTTGTAAAGTTTTGTTAAGGAGCCAACCCAAAACCAGCGATTTTCAAGGATTCCAAATGGTTAAGCCAGCACTAAACTTTCGACCTCATCCAACGAAGGTGGCAC
>DATNRE010000270.1:0-2723 GCA_036703685.1 Candidatus Obscuribacterales bacterium | reverse complement strand
TTGATGCAGGTCTTGAACCTTAGAAACCGCCCCCGGAGGTGCTTGATAGAGTTGTTTTTCTAAGTCTATTTTTTTCGCTTCTAATTCAGCAATTTTTGTCTCTAACTTTTCATATTCTCGCTTTTCCTTAGAAGATAATTTACGCTGTCCACTCTTATCCCAGGAATACCGTTGGGATTTGTCCCCGTCTGCAACCGCAGATAGGATTTTTTCTTCTACCTTTACCCCTTGACGACTTAACTCTAATTCCTCGGCTTTTTTGTAATCTAAATAAACCGAATAATTCCCTGGATATTGTCGTAAAGTTCCCCCAGATTCAAAGGAAAAAATAGTTTCAACGGTTCGGTCTAAAAAATAGCGGTCATGGGAAACCACAATCACACAGCCATTAAAATCCTCTAAATAATCTTCTAAAACCGATAAAGTTTGAACATCTAAATCATTAGTCGGTTCATCTAAAATCAACACATTGGGCGCGCTCATTAACACCCGTAATAAAAATAATCGTCGTTTTTCCCCCCCAGAAAGTTTGTTTAAGGGAGAATATTGTTGATTGGGTGGAAACAAAAACCTTTCCAACATTTGGGATGCTGTAATCTGGGTTCCATCGGCGGTTTTTACATATTCTGCAACTTCTTTTAAGTAATCAATCACGCGCTGATTTTCGTTCATCGCCGCCAATAAATCTTCCGAATGTTGGTCAAAATAACCGATATGAATGGTTGACCCAATTTCTACAATTCCCTCATCGGGTTGGATTCTACCCGTAATCATATCTAATAAAGTTGATTTTCCCACCCCATTTCCCCCAATAATTCCTAAACGGTCATCGGGGTTAAAACTATAGGTGAAATCTTGAATTAAAGGGCGATTATCATAGGACTTAAAAACATGGTTTAATTCAATTACTTTTTTACCAATCCGACGCCCGGGGGTGGAAATTTCAACTTTCCCCTGGACTTGTTTAAATTCCATGTCTTGTAGCCCTTCCACCCTTTGAATCCGGGCTTTTTGTTTGGTACTTCTAGCCTTTGGCCCCCGTCTTAACCACTCTAATTCCCGACGCAAAACCCCTCGATGTTTGCGTTGTTGACTAACAGCAACATCCTCGGCTTCGGCTTTCTTTTCTAAAAAATAAGAATAATTTCCCCCATGGGTAAATAAATCCCCTCGGTCTAATTCTAAAATTCGATTGGTTACTTGATCTAAAAAGTAGCGGTCGTGGGTAATTAATAATAGAGCTCCGCGATAATTTTTCAAATAATCCTGTAACCATTCTACCGAAGCCGCATCTAAATGGTTGGTAGGTTCATCCATTAATAAAACATCCGGTTCTACTAATAACGCCGTTGCTAAAGCAATGCGTTTGCGATATCCCCCGGATAACTGGCGAATCGGAGTATCAAAATCTTCTATTCCTAATTTAGTTAAAATAATTTTAGCTGTGTTTTCTAGTTCCCAAGCATTGGTGGCATCCATGCGTTGCATGACCTGGGAAAATCGGGTTAATAGTTGGGAATCTTCAGGATGTTTTGCTAATTTATGAGATAGGTCTTCATACTCTTGAATTAGGTGCATTTGTTCGCCACTATCGGCAAAAATTTGTTCTAAAACCGTGAGGTTTTCATCTAAATTCGGTTGTTGGGGTAAATAGATAACCTTTGCCCTGGGATTCACCCAAAGTTGCCCTTCATCAATTGATTCCTGTCCCGCAATCATCTTTAATAAGGTTGATTTTCCTGAGCCATTGGTTCCAATTAAACCGACTTTATCTGTGGCATCTAAACTAAAGTTAGCATCTCGGAGAATTTCTTTGGTTCCAAATTCTTTTTTAACCGATTGTAAGGTAAAAATAGACATAAGTGTTAAGAGATTAAAAATAGATAATCGTAGCCGAAGCCATTAATTCACAGGAATCTAGTATAATTATACTACAAAATAGTCGATCTTACATCAATGACAATAGGTAAAGTATGATGCCAGCAGATTTACTGTCTCGAATTTCTATTGACCCTAATATTTGTTTTGGTAAACCCTGCATTCGGGGTCATCGCATTTGGGTATCTCTAATCTTGGATTTTTTAGCGAGTGGAGTCACCATTGAATACCTTTTAGAAGAATATCCTGGAATAGAACGAGAAGATATTCTAGCTTGTATTGCTTATGGTGCTAAATAATTAGAGGGTTTAGTAATTTTTGTCGCTATAAACCCTCTAATTATTCAGAAATTGTGTTTATTCATAACCCATTTCTGCCAGATTTCCTAAATTAAATAGGAAAGGAACCATACTTTTATTATCCCCATTCATAATTAACACTTTGGGCATTTCCGAGCCGCCCTGTTTCCAGGCTTCAATGGCTTCTTTTTGTAAGACTAATTCCCCTCCCGTTGCTTTCAAGGTTTCGGCTAATAACCGTTGGGCTTCGGCTGTTCCTTTGGCTCGGTTAATATCAGCTTGGGCTTGTTGTTCGGCCTCCTGGGCAATATAAACCGCCCGTTTTGATCTTTGTTCAGCAATTTGTTTTTCTTCAACTGCCTTAGCAAATTCAGGAGAAAATGACAAATCAACTACACTGGTATCTAAGACAATAATCCCATATTTATCTAATCGGTCATTCAAGGCTAGATCAAAATCTGATTTTAATAATTCCCGTTGAGTAATGGCTTCTTCAATAGTTCGTTTAGCCGCCGCAATTTTAAAGCATTCTTGGGTTTGGGGAGC
>DATNRE010000269.1:0-9930 GCA_036703685.1 Candidatus Obscuribacterales bacterium | reverse complement strand
CCCAATTGGTAACCGTGCATCAAATCCTCAATTACCGTTCCTTCCGGGTAAGCATCCGTAGGTTCTCGCATCACCGCTTCATGTAAATTCGGGTCAAAAGGCTGTCCTTCTGGACGCATCACCGCTAC
Source organism: Candidatus Obscuribacterales bacterium (assembly GCA_036703685.1). Taxonomy (GTDB): domain Bacteria; phylum Cyanobacteriota; class Cyanobacteriia; order Cyanobacteriales; family Microcoleaceae; genus Planktothrix. The sequence goes on along the minus strand of DATNRE010000269.1, from coordinate 9,802 downwards.
CCCAAGTTGTTTGAGGCAATCTACCATTAATTTATAAACCCCTTGGTAACTTTTGTGGATATTCGATTCCGCGTCGGTTTGGGGTTTAATTTGGGATCTGGCCCGATCAAAGTTATCTACCACCGGGAGTAATGGCTTCAGGGTTGACCCCTTAATGGCAATTTCTAAATCTTCTTTTTCCTTTTGAGTCCGTTTGCGGAAGTTCTCAAAATCCGCAGCTAAACGGCGATATTGCCCCGTAATGTCTTCTAGTTGAGCTTTTAAAGAAGTATTGGCTTCTGCTAAGGCCAGGAACTCTTGCTGAAGACTATCCCCAGTGGATTCCATTTCCTGGCCAAAGGTTGTCTCGGGGGGAGCAGTCGTGTCCGTGGCTACAGAAGTTTCAGAGCTTAATTCTGTCTCCGTTGTGGCATCATGTTCGAGATCGCCAAAGCTTTTCGCTTCCGATTCAGAGCTTGAATAGGATTGACCCGTTAGTTCATCAGGATTATTCGCGGTTGAATTAGACACCATAATCGTACTTTGTCCTTGTTAATCATAAAAAACAAGCGCGAGATTTCCTAAACCTTCAGGATATTAGGAGCAACCTCACCCTTGATGATCATGACGTAAACGTTACTTCAAAAATTTTAACTGAATCGGAGCCCTTCATTCCATTTCACAGGGAACACCGCAACACTACAACACCGCGACAGTAGGATTTGTAAGGAGAAGTTGCCTTGAATCAGAAGATCTTCCGTTGAGTTGTCTCAACTATTAAATCTTAAAATATAACCTCGTGGGCGAGGAAAAGCTATTATCAAGATAGATCGTGGGTAAATCAGTGATCGTGGCTGAGATGGAGTCCGTGTGAAAACCCAGATCAATCCCAGATGCAATCGGTCATATTCTGGGGAACTTGACTCTTAGATGGGTCTTGAGAATCGGCTGGACAATTTAAAGATATATAACTTAAGTCTAGGCTATGACTAATACATCCCAAAGACGCGCCTTAGTTGTTCAAAGTAATACTCCCTTTGGCAACAAATTAATTCAATCTGGTTATATTAATCCTGAGCAGTTGCAGCAGGCCATAAAAACAGCCCGCCCCGGTCAACCCCTAACAGAAATTTTGGAGTCGATTACGGGTCAACCTTTGCCCCCGGAGTTAGCGCGTCAGTACAAAAAACAACAGTTATTTGAACTGAGAATTATTCATGGGGTCGAAGCCTATGATCCTGAAATTGAACCGATGACGACGGAAGAACTCGAAGTCATGCTGAAATTTCTGGAGACGGGTTTAGAAACCTGTAAACGCCATCGCTTTATTCCCCTACGCAAAGTCGAAAATGATCCCTCCTCGGTTTTAATTGCGATGGTTGACCCCGATAACCTCACGGCCTTGGAGGAGTTAAGAAACCAAATTCTGCGACCCAAAGCCCTGAAGTTACAACGGCGGGTAATTACCCATGAAGATTATGACCAAATCATCTCTGCCTATAGTGATGAAGATGTTAAACGTAAAGCCGTCGAAGCTGCCATTCGTGACAAAGAAAAATTAGATTTTACCGCCGGGGATTTTGACACCACAGACCTTGAGGATGTGGGGGATGAAGGCGGTGGCATGGATTTGGCCGATGAAATCGAACAATCGGAAACGGCCCCGGTGATTAAAGCGGTGAACATCATTCTCGCTAAAGCTCTCTCGGAAGGAGTATCCGATATTCACGTGGAGCCCCAAGAACATGAGATGCGGATTCGGATGCGTCGAGATGGGGTTTTAGAGGAATATTATAAGTTTCCGAAAAAGGTGATTCCCGCCATTACCTCCCGGTTTAAGATTCTAGCGGAAATGGATATCGCCGAACGCCGTCAAGCCCAAGATGGTCGGATTCGTCGGAAGTTTCGAGGACGGACGATCGATTTTCGGGTGAATAGTCTCCCCAGTCGTTACGGGGAAAAAATTGTTTTGCGGATTTTGGATAGTTCCTCCACTCAATTAGGCTTAGATAAATTAATTACCGATCAAGAAACCTTAGCCCTAGTTCGGGAAACCGCTTCTCGACCTTTTGGGTTAATTTTAGTCACCGGGCCAACGGGTTCAGGAAAATCCACCTCCCTCTATTCGGTTTTAGCCGAACGCAACGATCCTGGGATTAATATTAGTACGGCCGAAGACCCGATTGAATATGCCTTACCCGGAATTACCCAATGTCAGGTCATTCGAGAGAAAAATTTAACTTTTGCTAATATTTTACGGGCGTTTTTACGACAAGATCCTGATGTATTGCTCGTGGGAGAAACCCGGGATTTAGAAACGGCTAAAACTTCTATTGAAGCCGCCTTAACCGGACACTTAGTGTTAACGACTTTACACACAAACGACGCCGCCGGGGCGATCGCCCGTTTGGATGAAATGGGGGTGGAACCTTTCATGGTGTCAGCCGCCTTATTAGGTATTCTCGCCCAACGTCTGATGCGTCGGGTTTGTGGTGAGTGTCGGATTCCCTATACCCCCACGGTTGAAGAACTCGGTCGCTATGGACTGTCGGCTTCCCAAGAAGTCGATATTACCTTCTATAAAGCCAATACCATTGCTCCTGAACAACGCAAGCATCTGACGGATGGGGGTCAGTTGTGCAAAAAATGTAATGGACTGGGTTATAAGGGTCGGGTTGGGGTCTACGAATTCTTAAAGGTGACGGAAAGACTGCAAACCTTAATTACCAAAGGCGCGCCCACGGAACAAATTAAGGAAGCGGCCGTGGAAGAAGGCATGAAAACCATCTTAGCCTACAGTTTGCAGCTAGTCCGCGAGGGCTATACCACCTTTGAAGAAGTGGAACGGGTCACGTTTACCGATTCGGGTTTGGAAGCGGAACTCAAGGCTAAACGCAAACAGGGCTTAACCTGTAAGAGTTGTGAAGCGGAATTGAAACCGGAATGGTTAGATTGTCCCTATTGTATGACTCCGCGTTTTACGAGCTAAACATGGGGGAAAATTACCATTTCTCCCTCATTACCCCAGGGTTTCGGTGCTCAGTAACACACACCTCCTGGGAACACTAGGAGAAACTCTTAATTTTCAGGGGTTAAGACCTGAACATCTCAAATTATTGCAACTGTATTTGGAGGAAAAGAATTATGGCGGGATTGATGATTGAAGATACCTTAGAGTCTTTAGTCGAGCAGGGGGGTTCTGATATTCATATTCAAGCTGGCGCTCCGATCTTTTTCCGCATCAGTGGGAAACTGACCGCTCAACCTCAATTTGGGGAAACCCTATCGGCTGAGGAAGTGCAATCTCTGATCTATCAAATGCTGAATAATATGCAGCGTAAGCAGTTAGAGCAGGAGTGGGAATTGGACTGTGCCTATGGGGTACGGGGACTGGCACGGTTTCGGGTGAATGTCTATCGGGAGCGGGGCTGTTGGGCCGCTTGTTTACGGGCCTTGGCCTCTAAGATTCCCAATGCGGATAAATTAGGAGTTCCCCAGGTGATTCGGGATATGACCGAACGCCCTCGGGGCATGGTGTTGGTCACGGGTCAAACGGGGTCGGGGAAAACCACAACCATGGCGGCTTTGTTAGACTTAATTAATCGGACTCGCTCCGAACATATTCTGACGGTGGAAGATCCGATTGAATATGTGTTTCCTAATATTAAAAGTTTGTTCCACCAACGGCAAAAAGGAGAAGATACTAAGAGTTTTGCGAATGCTTTAAAAGCGGCATTACGGGAAGACCCCGATATTATTCTGGTGGGGGAAATGCGGGATTTAGAAACTATTGGTCTGGCGATTTCGGCTGCAGAAACGGGTCACTTAGTCTTTGGAACTCTGCACACCAACTCGGCGGCGGCGACGGTAGACCGGATGTTAGACGTATTCCCACCGATTCAACAGCCCCAAGTCCGTTCCCAGTTGTCCGGTTCACTGGTGGGGGTTTGTAGTCAAAACTTGGTTCCTGCCATTGGGGGCGGTCGTCGGGCTTGCATCGAAATTATGATGAATACTCCGGCTATGGCTAACCTGATTCGGGAGGGAAAAACCGCTCAAATTTACTCCCAAATTCAAATGGGGGCAAAGTTGGGAATGCAAACGATGGAAATGGCTTTGGCGAGACTGTATACCGAGGGTCAGGTGACTTGGGAAGCGGCGATGAGTAAATCGTCTAAACCCGATGAACTCGAACGTTTAATTGGCCCGGCTCCCTCGGCGACGAAGGGACAAAAAGCAAGAGCATAATCAGTCATCAGTTAACAGTCAACAGTTATCAGTGTAAGAGTTATCAGTTAACAGTTAACAGTAAAGAGTTTATTGTTAATATTTGTGGGATAAAAATAGTTAACAGTTAACTGTCAACTTCTTAACTGATAACTTCGGTAAAAAGTTAATACTGAGTAGGTAAAAATATATGGCAGGCAGTGCAGTTCGGAGTCAAGTCAGAAATCGGGGTTTCGATCTTAAACGGATCGAAGAAAGTATTAGTATTGCCCTGGCAACTATTACTGTTAAAGACTTGGCAATTTTTGCTCGTCAGTTTGCGTCTATGTTTAATGCGGGGATTGCGATGGCGAGATGTTTGAGTGTATTAAGTGAACAATGTAGTAATGCCAAGTTAAAAAACGCCTTAACTTCGATTCGGGCTGATGTGGAAGAAGGGACGGAACTTTCTGTAGCCATGAGGAAATTTCCTGATATTTTTGATCAGCTTTTTATTAGTATGGTGTCGGCGGGAGAAACCGGGGGGGTATTAGATGAAGTCTTAGAACGGCTGGCGGTGATGATGGAAAAAAACCATAAAACTAACGCTGAAATTAAGTCAGCAATGTCCTATCCCAAAACCGTGTTTTTTATTGCTATTACTATCTTTTTTGGGATGACCACCTTTTTGCTCCCCACCTTTGCTCAGGTGTTTCAGGATATTGGGGCAGAACTGCCAATGTTTACCCAGATTATGCTCAATATTAGTGTGTTTTGTAGAACTTGGCCCCCGATTCCACAGGGGATTGTCATTGGGGTAATTATTGGGTTATTAACGGCTTATAAAATTTCCTATAAAACGCCCGCCGGCAGAATGTTTTTTGATAAGTTATTTCTGAAGTTACCGATTTTTGGAAACCTGATTAAAATTTCTGCTGTAGCACGGTTTTGTACCATTTTTGGTAGTTTAACTCGGTCTGGGGTTCCGATTATGAATTCCCTAGAAATTGTGGAAGAAGTGGCAGGAAATGCCCTGATTGCCCAAACTATTAACCATGCTCGAGAGTCTATTCAACAGGGGGGTTTAATTAGTTTGGCTTTACAGGAGGGAAATGTATTTCCCGCCCTGGCAATTCAAATGATTGCCATTGGGGAAGAATCGGGGGAACTGGATAAAATGTTGATGAAGGTGGGGGCATTCTATGAAACGGAAGTGGAAGAAGCCGTAAAAGGACTTACCAGTATGTTAGAACCTTTGATGATTGTGATGGTTGCCGGAATTGTCGGTTCAATTTTGTTATCTATGTATTTGCCCATGTTTTCAGTCTTTGAAAAAATGGGTTAAACACATTAAGAAGGGAATAGGCAACGGGCAACAGGCAACAGAAAAGACTTAAGAAGGGAATAGGCAACGGGCAACAGCCTTAATATTCCCTGTTCCCTTTTCCCTTAATATTCCCTATTACCCATTCGTAATTTGAAATTAATTTTTTATCAAGGTTATGTCTATTCAAAAATCTCATTATGAAGCGTTGCTGGCAGAATACAGTAATTCTGAATCCGTAATTACTTTACTCAAGCAACATCGTCCTTATTTTGAAATGGTTCCGAGTATTCGCCGTTCTGATGATAGTGTGATTACAATTCCTTTACCTGTCGTGCGTTTGCGTCAGGGACTTTCCTATTCAGGACAACAGGGAATTAGTATTAAACCTGGGGACGCGGTGGGTTTACCCTGCGATATTGGGATTCTGATGTGTGATCCCGAATGGAAAGTTAAAATTGGGCCGGAAATTTTTATTTTTATTCATCGTCCCCAAGAAGAATTATCGGATTTATTAAGGCGCTGGCGATTAACTCAAGTCTTATTAGATCAAGATTATGAATGGATTATGCCTCACCATTATAAATATGTTGAGTCCCAAGAGGCGGAGGATCTTTATCCTTTATTTGTTTTATTTCCCGATACCCCAGAATCGATTAAACGCGGATTAATTGGAGCTAATTTACCTTTTGTTATCCACTCCTTAGAGGAAATAATTGATGATTATGAATACCCGGATTTTAATGGAATTCCCTTAGAAGAATATCAGGAATTTGGGGGGAATGGGGATAAGTTGTAACTCAATCTGGCTCCGCGAGGAGGTTTTGTTTGTCTAGTCTTATGTTTTAACCTGTGGGAAACTTGATCTTGTCAATTATAAAGCTATCCGATGAATATTATTCCAGCCATTGATTTATTAGACGGGCGTTGTGTACGATTATATCAAGGAGATTATAACCAAGCTCAAACTTTTAATGATGATCCGATTGCGGTGGCTCAAGATTGGGTAGAACAGGGCGCGACCCGCCTACATTTAGTGGATTTAGATGGGGCAAAAACCGGACAACCCACTAATTATCATGTGATTGAAGCGATCGCCAATACCATTAAAATTCCGGTGCAGGTCGGGGGCGGATTACGCAATCGGGATAACGTAGCGACCCTATTAAATTTAGGCGTAGAACGGGCAATTTTAGGAACAGTTGCGGTTGAAAATCCCCAATTAGTAGCCCAATTATGTGCAGAATTTCCGGGTCAGATTGCGGTGGGAATTGATGCGAGAAATGGCAAAGTTGCCACGAAGGGATGGTTAGAAACCTCGGAAGTTTTAGCGACGGATTTGGCTGAACAAATGGCACAATTAGGTGTTACCGCTATTATTTATACCGATATTCACCGGGACGGAACGATGACGGGGCCCAATATTGAGGCATTACGAGAAATTGCCAATATTGTTGATATTCCGGTGATTGCTTCGGGGGGAGTCAGTTCAATTACGGATTTATTAAGTTTATTATCCCTGGAACCTTTAGGGGTCACGGATGTGATTGTTGGACGGGCGATCTATACTGGGGATATTAATTTAAAAGAAGCAATTCAGGCCGTCGGTCAAGGACGATGGCAAGATGTTCCCTTGGATTTGGGTAACTCTACTTTTGCTTAATATTTAAGGTCGAAATAGATCCAGAACGGGTTTACATGAACCAGGTTTTAACCCGTTCCTGTTGTCGTTGAAACGGGTATAATCCGGCAATATATTGAGTCGTATCGACGGAATTTAAGGGTTTGGAGAATAGAAATCCTTGGCCCCATTCACAGCCTAATAAAGAGAGTTGATTCAGTTGGGATTTAGTTTCAATACCTTCGGCTACCACATCCATTCCCAATCCATGGGCTAAGGTAATAATAGTTCTGATAAGCTCAATTTCTCCTTGATTTAAACCAATACGGCTGACAAAAGAGCGATCAATTTTTAAGGTATCAATGGGAAATTCATGGAGGCGACTCAGAGAAGAATATCCCATGCCAAAATCATCAATACAAAACTGAATTCCTAATTTTTTTAACTGTTTCAAAACTTCAATATAAGGATCTCCTGTTTTCAGTAAGGAGCTTTCCGTAATTTCAAATTTGATTTGATGGCTTTTAATCTGAAAATTCGATAGGAGTTCTTCGACTTTTTTAGAAAAAGAAGCAACCATTAATTGTTGGGGAGATACATTAACATTAATGGTAATTTCTGAAAAACCTGGGAATTGTTCTTGCCAAATTGAAATTTGATTTAAGGCTGTTTTGATCACCCATAATCCCAAATCAATAATTAATCCGGTTTCCTCAGCAACAGGAATGAATTTGTCGGGATAAATCATGCCTTTTTTGGGGTGATGCCAACGAATTAGGGCTTCAAACCCTAATTTTTTTGACATAGGAAGGGAAAGAATCGGTTGATAATAGAGAGAAAATTCTTGATTCTGAATCGCCCGTCTGAGATCATTTTCTAACTGTAAACCATTGATGGCTTTTTGTTGCAATTCACTGGTTAATAGTTGATAACAGCCTTTGCCATTGGCTTTAGCCGCATACATAGCTACATCCGCATCTCGCAAAATATCTTCGGGGTAATCATATCCAAAATGGCTAGATGTAATTCCAATACTTACTCCTATATATACTTCATATTGGTTTAATTTAAAAGCTGGATTCAATAGGTCTAAAACCTTTTGAGCAACGGTAATTACTTCTTGATTGTCGGTGATATTTTCTAAAATAATTACAAATTCATCACCCCCAAAACGAGCAACTTTCAGATCGTGAATTAAGCAACATTCTAACCGTTTAGCTACTTTTTGTAAGAGTTTGTCCCCTAATAAATGACCCAAACTATCATTAACAACATTGAAACGATCTAAGTCTAAAAACAAGACCCCATATCGATAATTGGAGTCGGTTTTAGTCTGTGCAATTAAGGTTTGAAGCTGATTCAAACACCAAGCACGATTCGGGAGTCCTGTTAGTGAATCATGATAGGCTTTATAGTGTAATTGTTGTTCTCGGTCTAATAGGTTTTTTTGGGCTTGTTGTAATTCTTGTAAGGTGATTTGCAGTTGGGTGGTGCGTTCTTCTACTCTTTTTTCTAGTTCCAGATTCAGTTGATATAAAGATTGTTCTACTTGCTTTTTTTGATGAATTTCATGCTTTAATTGGGTATTTAAAGTATGAAGTTTTAAGTGCAGATTAATTCGGGCTATAATCTCACTTTGATCGAAAGGTTTGGTAATATAATCTACGGCTCCTAATTTTAAACCTTTGACTTTTTCTTGGGATTCACTTAAGGCGGTTATAAAAATAATCGGGATTTCTGCATAAGTGGGATCGGCTTTTAAATAAGCGCAAATTTCAAATCCGTCCCAGTCCGAAATCATAATATCTAATAGGATTAAATCTGGAGTATTTTGATTGATTATTTCCAGTCCTACTTGTCCGTTTAAAGCTGTCCAAACTTCAAACCCGGCATAATTAAGCAGATCAGACAATAAATTTAGATTGATTGAATTATCATCAATAACTAAAATCTTGTTTCTGGGTTTTAGAAAGGCATTCATAACAACTATACTCCTATGGGATATCATTCAAATCAGCCGGAATTTTGCTGAAAAAGATATAGGTTTCAACGAGGTTTAAATTCAGCATTGATATGAAAATTGGAGGATGAAAGTTTCGATCCTTGAAGATTTCTAAGTTTTCTATTGTGATGTTACTTGTAAGATCTAAGGGGGGCTGGCTATAGAAAACCTTCAAATAGATGCACAGGATCGGTAGTAAAGGCAATTACGAGTTTTTTAATGATCCGATAGTTGACTCATATTTACAGATCTTAATTAATTAGTTAACACACCCCAGGAATAAAAGCAAGAATAATCAAAAATTCTCCACCCTGGAATCACAACTTTAACCGTTAGCGGGGGTTTGAGATCAAACGCCCAGGGGATAATTGTGTGATGATTGGATCGGGTTGTCCTGTGACCGAGTTTGCAAATCGTTTGGCTAACGGGGGAATAAACACTAAAGGATTACTAAACCCTGAAAACATAAAGATTCGATCAAAATTTGCCACTGTACCAATTAAGGGTAGACTATCGGAACTAAAGGCTACTAAACAATCATAGCAAATTGCGGGTAAATTAGCTAAAGCGGGTAAAATTGTAGCGATTTCCTGACGAATTAGGGCTTCACTTTCGGCGAGGTTGATGGTCGCATCAGAATCGGTCAACCTTCTCGAGCTTTAAGCGATGT
>DATNRE010000268.1:0-2192 GCA_036703685.1 Candidatus Obscuribacterales bacterium | reverse complement strand
CCGTTTGAAGGAATGTCATGAATCAGTTATCAGTTAACAGTTAACAGTTATCAGTTAAGAGTTAACAGTTAAGAGTTGACAGTTAAGAGTTAGCAGTTAAGAGTTGACAGTTAAGAGTTATACGACAATACTAAACCTTGTGATAGGGGTCATAACTTTCTTTCTGTTGCCTATTCCCTGTTGCCTATTCCCTGTTGCCTATTCCCTATTCCCTATTCCCTATTCCCTATTCCCTATTCCCTATTCCCTATTCCCTATTCCCTATTCCCTATTCCCTATTCCCTATTCCCTGTTCCCTGTTCCCTATTACAAAAACCAACATCTAAAAAGAATTAAATCTATGGCTTTATATTTGGATTCGGCAATAATTTCGGAAGCACAAATGGTGAAAGATTGGGGATGGGTGAAGGGAATTACAACCAATCCTACTTTATTAGCCAAAAGTGAGTTATCGCCTGAAGAAACCTTAAAACAGTTAAAACAATTAATTTCGGGGGAAATCTATTATCAATTAATGGCATCGGATTTTCAAGGAATGGTCAGAGAAGGAAAAAAAGCCTTTGAATTACTAGGAGAACAAACGGTTTTAAAAATTCCAGCGACCTCCGTAGGATTTCAAACCGTTGCCTATTTATCCCCGGAAATCCCCTGTTCTGTGACTGCTATTTATAGTGCTGCCCAAGCCGCCGTGGCGATGGAAGCGGGGGCAAAATATGCGATCGCCTATGTAAATCGGGCAACTCGATTATTAGGAGATGGCATTGGATTAGTCAAACAAATGCACGAAATCCTAACAGGAAGTCCGACCAAAATCCTAGCTGCGAGTATTAAATCCCCCCAGGAAGCCGCAGAAACTCTACAAGCCGGAGCTTATCATTTAACCTTACCCTTAGACATTTTAACGGCGATCACCACCCACGAATTATCAGAAGAAACGGTTATCGAGTTTAATCAAAAGGGTCGGGGAATTGATCTGAGTTAATCGGGAAACCCAAAAGCGCGATCAGGTGTCAGCCCTAATCCCCCTTGGAGGAAATCCCCATCCCCCTTAGAATTATAGAGGGGATCTTTCCCCGATTTTGATGATTGTCTAAGCTTGGAGAACGATTCGTGGATTTATCGAAGATTGTACCCCAACCCAAACCGGGTTTAATTAACGTTTTGATTGAGATTCCCGCCGGAAGCAAAAACAAATACGAATACGATAAAGAGTTACAAGCCTTTGCTCTGGATCGTGTATTGTTTGCCTCCGTCCAATATCCCTTTGATTATGGCTTTATTCCTAATACCCTCGGCGACGACGGAGATCCCCTAGATGGTTTAGTGATTATGGATCAACCCACCTTCCCCGGATGTGTGATCGCGGCTCGACCCGTTGGGTTTTTAGAGATGATCGATGGTGGCGATCGAGATGAAAAGATTCTTTGTGTTCCCGCGGCCGACCCCCGCTACGCCCATGTCAAATCCCTGAAAGATATTGCCCCCCATCGCCTAGAAGAAATTGCCGAATTTTTCCGAACCTACAAAAACCTAGAACGGAAAGTTACTGAAATTCTGGGTTGGCAGGATGTGGATCAAGTTGCCCCCCTGGTGGAAAAAGGGATTAAAGCAGCCGCTAATCACTAATCAGTTATCGGTTATCGGTTATCAGTTATCAGTTGGAAGAAATAAAATCTCGATTTTATTGATTAATAGTAACTGTAAACTTTCCTCTGAAGTGATTACGGGTACATCCATTGCGATCATGAAGTTTCTACACTGATTACTGATAATAGCAAATGCTCCGAACACTACTCCACGCCAAGATTCATAACTGTACTCTGACCGCAGCCAATGTTAACTATGTAGGAAGTATAACTATTGATCAATCGCTGCTTGATGCTGTCGGAATCTTGGTTCATGAACAGGTGCACGTCGTGAATGTTGCCAACGGGGAAAGGTTTATCACCTATGTCATTCCAGGTGCAGCCAACTCTGGGGCAATCGAATTGAATGGCGCGGCAGCCCGTTTAGGCGTTGTGGGCGATCGCTTAATTGTGATGTCCTACGCACAATTTACACCCGAAGAAGCAACGACTCATGAACCTAGAGTCGTTTTCGTGGATCAAAATAATCGAATTGCGGAAATTCGAGGCTAAAATGATTTTAGCTAAAACCGCAATTATTCCCACGTCTTTTTAATTGCCGGCTAA
>DATNRE010000267.1:0-2563 GCA_036703685.1 Candidatus Obscuribacterales bacterium | reverse complement strand
TTGAATTACAGTTAAAATTAGCTGAATATATTCGTGAAAATATTGATACTGTAGATGCGGTGGTTTGTTCCGATTATGGGGATGGAGTTTTAACCCCAATGGTAATTGAAGCCGCATTAAAAGCTCCTTTAACGATTGTTGATACTCAAAAGGATTTACACAGATTTGCAGGAGCTACTTTGTTTACGCCTAACCTGCCTGAAGCGGAAAAAGCCGTGGGATATGGGATTAAAAATCAGCAAACTTTACAACAGGCGGGACAGGATTTATTAAGATTAACTCAAGCGAGTTCTATGTTAATTACCCGGGGGGAGGAAGGAATGAGTTTATTTGAGGGAAATCAACAATTTCAAATCCCACCTTTTAATCGCACGGATGTTTTTGATGTGACCGGGGCAGGAGATACGGTGGTAGCGGCTTTAACTTTGGGTTTATGTACGGGTTCATCGTTGTGGGAAGCGGCGGTTTTAGGGAATTTAGCCGCGAGTTTAGTGGTGCGTCAATTTGGAACCGCAACAACAACAATTGAGGAAATGAAAGAGGCGTTGCGATCGCTTTTAAACCCAGAATAGGGAATTACGAATTACGAATTACAAATTACGAATAGGTAATTAACTATTAACTGGTAAGGGCGGGTTCTGTTAGATCTTTGTTAATCACTTAAATCTCGATGAACCCGCCCCTACAACTGATGACTGATGACTGATTCCCGCCTTTGACTTGACAAATATTGATTTTAAGATAAAATTCTGATGAATCTATATTTATAGGAACGCGAATGTTAACCCAAAATCAGCCTTTAACTGAAACGGTATTTCTAGCTAAACTCAACGAAATTATTGAAAGCAATCACCTACTCAAGCACCCCTTTTATCAGATGTGGACTGAGGGCAAACTAACATTAACCATGTTACAAGAGTACGCCCAAGAATATTATTTACACGTTCATAACTTCCCCACCTATGTCAGTGCGACCCATGCGGCTTGTGATGATATCAATATTCGCAAAATGCTGTTAGAAAACCTAATTGAAGAAGAACGGGGTTCAGCCCATCACCCCGAATTATGGCTGCGGTTTGCAGAAGGTTTAGGAGTAGAACGCAGTGCAGTTCTTGACCGTCAACCGTTAAATAAAACCCAAGAATCCGTTCAAATTCTGAAAAAATTATCGCGTAGTGAAGAAGCAGAAAAAGGGTTAGCCGCACTATACGCTTATGAATCCCAATTTCCTGAAGTTTCTACTACAAAAATTGCCGGATTAGAAGAATTTTATGGAATTCAGGAAGAATCAGCTTTATCCTTCTTTAAAGTTCATGAAAAAGCTGATGAAATCCACAGTCAAATGACTCGTAAAGCCCTGTTACAACTGTGTCAAACCGCCGAACAACAACAAGCTGCATTAGACTCCGTACAAACGGCCGTTGATGCGTTTAACTTGCTTTTAGACGGTGTGTATGAAGAATATTGTCAGAACTAGAATTTGATGATTGCTATTTGATTTTCCATCAAAGGTTTACCCCCCTTGTTTTCTACCAGGGTTAATGAGGGACTCGGGGGGTATATTTTGTGGATATTAAATGAGTTCAACAACTCCATTTGTGCCGATACTAATACTCTTATGACCTGCACCACCGGAAGAAATATTAACGGTTAGTTCATTTTTTTCTGCATCAAAACTCCCTTTAAATCCTAGGGGAGTCCCATCTTGAGTGTAAATTAAAATGTTTACAGCCCCCGTTTTAATCTGAGAAAATGGCAGAACAGTTGATTGTCCACTGGCTAAACTTTTAGATGAATTTTGGCTTAAACCATACAGAATCGGTTTCCCCGCTTCATTGACCAGTCGAACTGCAACCCTTTGATCGGTTTTAACCCGAAATCCAGTATAAATCTGGGCAACACTGGGACTAGGGGAAAATACAACCGGAGTAACGAAACTTAATGTTCCGATTAAAGCCAGGCTAGTTAAAAGTTTAATTTTCATAGATTGTATGGAATTAAATCAGAATGAGTGTGTCAATTATTCTAATCTATATTTTTGAGATCACAAACTAATAATTTTTCCGGCCTGTCTCCGATAAAAATTTTATATTTTCTCAACATTTCAACTAGATTAGACTATTTAACAAAACGTCCTAAATTCCATGGCTTTTTCCTATGACCCAATTTCGACGGAAAAAACGGGATAGGGCTGATTCTTCTAGTTGTAAAACAATCGGACGCCCATGGGGACAGGTACGAGGATTGCGGGTTTTAATCCATTGATCTAATATCGTTTGCATCTGGGTTAAATTCAGGGGTGTACCATTTTTGATCGCACTCCGACAGGCGGTGGCGACCTGTGCGGTTTGTAAATCTCCTCCTAAACTTAATTCTAATAAGGCTTCTGAACAATCACTACGTTTGATTAATAATTCCGGCGCATTTCTGACTACCCAAACCCCATCGCCAAAGGGATCAACTTCTAATCCTAAACGGTGCATTTGTTCTAATTGTGCTATTGATAAAGATTGTAAAATAATCCCCGGTTCCAGGGGAACTAATCGCCATTGATCACAGATTT
>DATNRE010000266.1:0-18481 GCA_036703685.1 Candidatus Obscuribacterales bacterium | reverse complement strand
CTTAATGAAGGCGATGTTAGGGTTAATTCCCCTGGGGACGGGTGCGGTGGTTTATCAGGGAAAACCCCTGACTCAGCAACGTCAACGGGTCGCCTATGTTCCCCAGCGATCGCAAATTGACTGGGACTATCCGGCAACGGTGTGGGATATTGTGATGATGGGGAGAGTCAGAAAAACCGGGTGGTTACGTCCTTTTTCCGGGGTGAGTCGTCGCATCGCCACCCAGGCGCTAGAAAGGGTGGGAATGGTTGAATATAAACATCGCCCCATTGGTCAACTCTCTGGCGGTCAACAACAGCGTGTATTTTTAGCCCGATCCTTAGCCCAGGAAGCGGAAATTTTTTGTTTTGATGAGCCCTTTGTAGGCATTGACCAAAAAACCGAAGCGGTGATTTTTAGTTTATTTCGAGAGTTAGCTGAATCGGGTAAAATTGTAATTGTGATTAACCATGATTTGGGGGAATCCATTGTTAATTTTGATGATTTGGTTCTCCTCAATCAAGAAGTAATTGCTATGGGAAACCGTCCCCAGGTTTTGAAAGAAGATTATCTACAACAAGCCTATGGCGGAAAGGTATTTTTCTTTTCCGAAAATGTGGCTTAATTGATTTCAGGATACCAAAACTGCTTTATAGTTAACAGTCAACCCTCATCAGTTAACTGTCAACTTCTCTTAATACAATCTACTTAAAACATAATCTGCTAAACCGATTAAGCAGGAGCGAGATTCACAAGTTTGAAAAGATTCCAAATACTTGACCGCTTGTTGGGCATGATGGGCAGCCAATTCCCGAGAGCGTTGAATCCCTGAGCTATCTTTAATTAAGGTCAAAGCCTGTTCTAAATCTGCTTGATCGGTAAATTCTCGCTCAATTAAAGTTTCTAGGTAGGGTTTTTCTTCTAAAGCATAAAGGGTGGGTGCAGTTAAATTTCCACTTTTGAGATCGGATGCTGCGGGTTTACCTAATTCCTCGGTTGAACCCGTAAAATCCAAAATATCATCGACAATTTGAAAGGCTAAACCGAGATGGCGACCATAGTTATATAAATCTTCGGTCTGTTGCACAGAAACTTCACTCAAAACACCTGCCGCTTTAGAACTATTCGCAATCAAAGAAGCCGTTTTATAATAACTTTTTTCTAGGTAGGCTTCAATGGATAACCCCGTATCAAACCGATTTAGACCCTGTTGAATTTCTCCTTCTGCTAAATTCATAATCACCTGGGACAACAATTTCACCACTTCCAGGTTATCCAAATTGGCTAAATACCAAGAAGATTGGGCAAAGAGAAAGTCTCCAGCTAATACCGCAACTCGGTTATTAAATAAACTATGAACCGTGGGAACTCCCCGACGCATTTCAGAATCGTCCACAACATCATCATGGACGAGACTGGCGGTATGGATCATTTCTGTGATTTCTGCCAACCTCCGGTGCTTCAGGCTAATATTTTGATCGGGCGTTGTCATTCGGGAAATTAACAGGACAATCGCAGGACGTACCCGTTTCCCTTTGACACTAAACAGGTGTTCTGCGGCAGCATACAAAATTGGATGTCGCGCACCGACAAGCTGTTTTAAGTTATCGGTCAACTGCCGCAGGTCTGCTTCAACTGGCGAAAATAGAAGAGTTTGCGATGTCATGGATTAGCCAACTCAGGCGTTGAGTTAACAAAATTTTACATATTATAGTCTAATTTTAATCTGTTTCGGATCGGGGGATCGCATTTTGGTGAAAATCTCCTATCTCAAATCCAGCTTTACCCTCGCCCATCCTCCCCAATTTAGAGGTTTAAGTTCCCACCGTCAACCCTTGATCAACCTCGTTTTCAGTCCTTTTCCGCCCCCTTACCCCGGCTGGGTTTTTCGAGCTAAGTCAGTCACTCCGATGCTGAAAAAAATTTCTGTGAATACTCCCCATTCTCTAATTTTTATGTTATCTTAGGGACAAGAGTTTAAATGATTCTATACATTAGGGACGACGGGTCTAGCGACTGGGTTCAAGAAAATCTATCGCCCCCTAATTAATCTATTGGCTTCAGGATAGCTGTTAGAAATTCTTGACGAGTTTCTGACCTTGTTCTTGTCAATGGGCTGTCCGTGAAAGCGGTGAAGGAGTCTCTATTTAGGGTTTGATCAGAAAATCCTAGGTCTTCATTTGGGGAGTCTTTTGCTGGGTTTCAGCGTGGGCAATATTTCCAGGGAATGAAAACTTTCCGTAGAAATCTTTTTTATGTGGGCAACAAAAGCGTTAGCAGTTGCGATCGCCTGTTGACCTGATGTAGCGGTTTTAAACTTCTGTTGCTGCTCCTCCTCCTATTTCTTCGGGCCGAATCATCATGTTTTATAACGATATGCCTTTGATTATCCCGCTTCTAGCCGCGGGCTATGTTTTAATGATTTATTTGCTCTTAGCCCTGGCTAAGTATACAACAAATATCTCTCTTAAATCAGTTATCGGTAAACAGTAAGCGGTTTTTGGACTCTAGTTTTTAGCCCAAAATCTATCTAATCACTGATTGTAGCAGAGAACACCGCAACACCGCAACACCGCAACAAAACCGTCGAAGACAAGACTTGATCCCCTAGGTTTGAGCATCAGATTAGTGGTAGAGACGTGCTGGTAGCGCGCCTCTACACTGATTACTGATTACTGGCGATCAGGGGTTCAATCGCTGGCAGGGTGGTGGCTTCTACTGCGGGAGTGAATCCCAACCACTGCACCGAAAGATCGGCAAACTGTTGAGGGCAGCCACTCACACAAAACCTTGTGGGTTTGGGGGGCTGGGTATTCCGCATTCCTAACAGTTCTAATTCCTTAGCGGTAGCCTTAACTAGAGAAACCGCCGGGTCAACCAACTGCACCTGAGCCGGAAGGATTGAGCGCAACACCGGGGCTAAATGGGGATAATGGGTACAGCCATAGATCAGAGTATCAATCTGCTGCTGAATTAACGGGGTTAAATATTCCCGTGCCACTTGATAGGTATAGGGATCATGAATCCGGTTTTGTTCAATCAGGGGAACAAATTCTGGACAGCCCACCTGCCAAACCTGAACCGACGGATCGGTTTCTTGAATCGCATGGCGGTAGGCATTACTGGCAGCCGTGGCGGGGGTGGCAATCACTCCAATCCGTTTTCCTTGCCGTACCGCCGCTTGCGCCCCCGGGAGAATCAGTCCCAGTATGGGGATATCAAATTCATCTTGAACTGTTTCTAGGGCTAGGGCAGAACTGGTATTACAGGCCATGAGAATCATTTTGGCGTCCTGTTGCATCGCCCAAAGAATAATCGGACGGACAAACTGCAAGATTTCCTCTCGTGAACGGGTTCCATAGGGCAAGTGCGCCGTATCTCCAAAGTACAGAACGGATTCATTCGGAAGTTGGCGGTACAGTTCCCTTAAAACCGTTAATCCCCCCACACCACTATCAAATATTGCGATTCTTTTTTGTCGATTGTCCGTTGTCATGGGTTAAAAATCTGTCTTTGATTGTCTTTTATCGAGGGTGGATAGCTCAGTTGTCAAGTCTATTGACGGTTTGAAGTCAGGTATCCTCGCCTCGACCTACTTTAATTCATTCTTCCCCCAATCCTATAACCGATGCCGGAAACCATAAGATTAAAATTTTTAGCTCTAATTGTTGCAAGTCGAAGTCATTACGAGTATGATCTAAAAAGATAAGAACAAGGAGAATAGACTCCATGCAGATTAAAGAAATTCCTCTCCGGCAGATTCGTCGTCCCCTGCCCCGGCAGACTGATCAAGCTAAAGTAGAACTATTAATGCAATCGATTCAAGAAATTGGGTTGCAAGAACCGATTGATGTTTTAGAAGTAGAGGGGGAATATTACGGTTTTTCTGGGTGTCATCGCTATGAAGCCTGTACAAAATTAGGGTTAGAAACCATTCGTTGTAATGTGCGCCAAGCACCCCGTTCTATTCTGCAAAAACATCTGGCTTGAGATAGATTTAGATAGATAAAAAATCTGATACACTTTAAATAATTTACTGTGTATTTTGCAATTTTTTATTCATCTAATAAAACCCTTAAAGGAGCTTTTTGAATCATGGTAACAACCAACCGCAAACAACGTCTTTATGCAACTCGGATTGATTTACCCGAAACAACTCGCGCCGAAGTGATCAATATTCTCAATCACAGTTTAGCCACAACCTTAGACTTAAAAACCCAAGTCAAACAAGCCCACTGGAATGTCAAAGGGATTAATTTCTATCAATTGCATTTGCTATTTGATGAAATGGCAACGGAATTAGAAGGATATGTGGATTTAATTGCCGAACGGGCAACGGCCTTGGGGGGGACAGCCATGGGAACGGCTCGGATGGCGGTGGCCGATACAATTTTACCGGAATTTCCCTTAGATCTGGCTAATGATAAAGATTATGTGGTGGCTTTAGCCGATCGCTATGCTGCTTATGGCAAAATGGTTCGAGAAGCCATTGATAAAACAGGCGGATTAGGAGACGCGGATACAGCCGATTTGTATACTGGAATTTCCCGCGCCATTGATCAGCGCTTTTGGTTCTTAGAATCCCATTTACAGGGCAATTAAAGAGCCGTCAATGGTAGATAACTCGTTCAATCAAACTTAAAATGAGTGAATCTGCGTTACCCGATTATACTCCCCAGTTGCAGGAATTAATGCGACGGGCAGGGGTTTCTAACCTGGAAGAACTCAGTCAAAAAGCTAGGGTTTCCCCGTTGCAGATTATTCGACTGCGACGGGGACTTGCACTGCAAACCCCCGTGGGTATTTTGCTGAAAATTAGCCAAGGTTTAAAGATTTCCCTGACCGAACTTCTATCGGTGTTTGCTCCGGGTGCTGTCCCTGATCGGGAAAATGGCTCTGGAGGGAATTTAGAACAGGAATATCAACGTTTACAAGTCCAGATAGAAGAACAAAGATCTGTATTGCTTGAGGAATGGAAGCGGGAAAGTCTGCACACCCTGGAGTCCTGGCTGTTGCAATGGCCAACGGTGGTACATCGGGTTCAAGAAAATCCCCAACTCCCGGCGGTCAAATTATTACGTTTTGTAAGTCCGGTCGAACAACTGATTGCAGAATGGGGAGTAGAAGCGATCGCACCCGTCGGGGCAGAAGTTGCGTATGATCCCCATCTTCATCAACTTTTGGAGGGAACGGCTCAACCCGGAGAACCGGTGATAGTGCGATATACTGGATACCGACAAGGAAGTAAACTGCTCCATCGGGCTAAGGTTAGTCCAGTATAGGCCTGTTCAAGTTAAACGGACGGATTTGGCACGGAGTTCAACTCAAAGCTATACTAACGGAGTCGAGCGAGTCTTATGGAGGGTTCAACCCTTAAAAAATTATGAGTTCTGATGTTAAAATTCTTAAACCGAACGGGATTTTAGATGGCACTAAAGCGAGTCAATTTCGGCAGGATATTGTTGCTTTAGTTGAAAAAGGTGCCAAGACCATATTAATTGACTTCCAAGATGTCACATTTATGGATAGTTCTGGCTTGGGTGCATTGGTCTTGGCTTTGAAAGCAGTCAGATCGGCTGGAAGTCGATTATTTGTTTGTTCTATTAATGAACAAATTAGGATTTTATTTGAACTGACCAGCATGGATCGGGTGTTCGAGATTTTTGAAAACCAAGAGAAATTTTTGGAAGTGATTGAAAGCTAACCTGATGCGATTGATTCACTAAGGCGGGGTGAAAACGGGGGTTGATCTGAATTGATGCAGATTGGTGTTTCCCAATTTCACCCTCGAGTCGATTATCCATTTGAGTTAGATCCCATGGGCAATAATCCTTGAGAAAATATCAATCAAAACTTACTTTTAGTAAGGAAAAATCATCATCAAAGGGATTATTGGCATTGTACTTTTTAACCGTGTTTAATACTGCTTCTAAAGTGTTTGATTCTAAATGATTGTATTCGGTTAAAATTTGAGCAAATCCATCTAAACCTAACATTGTATTTTCCGGTTGCTGGATTTCATAAACTCCATCACTAAAAATATAAAGATTACTGAATTCTTCAATATTATGGGTCGCATCTATATATTCAGCTTCTAAAAACATTCCCACGGGCATTCCCCGGGTTTTTAACATTTCAATTTTAAGATTTTTTGGATCTTTTCCAGTCAACAAAATAGCGGGGGGATGACCCGCACTAGAATACAATAATTGTCGAGTTGAAAAATCATAAACCCCATACCAAATTGTAAAATATTTATCATTTTGGTAAGTCATTTGAAAGGTAGTATTTAAGGCTTTTAAAACGTTACTGGGTTGATAATAATTAATATTAGGAATTGCCCTAGATCGGAGTAAATTCAGCACGGA
This sequence comes from Candidatus Obscuribacterales bacterium, assembly GCA_036703685.1. Lineage (GTDB taxonomy): Bacteria > Cyanobacteriota > Cyanobacteriia > Cyanobacteriales > Microcoleaceae > Planktothrix. Next base: position 12,134 of record DATNRE010000266.1, on the reverse strand, counting down.
AACCGAAGGGAGTGCCGCCTTTAATCCATGTCCTGATGTATCTAATAAATAAATGGATAAATGGTCAGAATCTAGCCAATAATAATCAAAGGAGTCACCGCCTAATTGACGAGAAGGAATAAATTTAGTATCAATTCTGATTGGTTCGGTCAAGGGTTCAGGCAGGAGCGATCGCACATATTCCGCGGCTTCTGCGAGTTCAGCTTCAATGCGTTGTTTTTGAGTTTGTAGATCCTGACTCAATTGATGTAATCTCAATCCTGCCCGAACTCTAGCATAGAGTTCATTCATTTCAATGGGTTTAGAAATAAAATCATCAGCCCCCGCATCTAACCCCGTCACCCGATCAGAAACCGAACCCAAAGAAGTTAATAAAAAAAACTGTGTTGTTGATAATTCTGGGGTAGCTTTAATTTGACGACAGACTTCAATTCCCGTGAGTCTGGGCATGATCCAATCACAAATAATTAATGCCGGACATAGTTCTTTAGCCTGTTGTACGCCTTCTTCACCATTGGTAGCCACGCTGACATCATAACCCTGTTTTTTCAGGGTTCTTTTAAGAAGTTCTAAAATGGCAACATCATCATCGATAACCAGAATTTTAAACATGAGTGTTGAGGTACGTCGGTACACCAGATGAGGGTAATCAAGGCCAAGTTAAGACTTTGCTCTTTGAGTATAGTCTAATGGAAAGCTTGACTGAATTTGAGACTGAAAGAATTTAGAATGATGTTCAGTTAATTCGCCGTGATGTTAGACAAGTAATTTAATCTGATATTAGTTTTAATCCATAAAAAGTCAGTTTAATTTTCAAGGAAGGGGTTTTAACTCCTGAATAGGTTGATTTTGCTTCAACTTCACAATTGGGGGTACTCTGTGTGCAAACAATCATTTTACTTGATTTAGCACAATTGCGGTTCCACCGAACTACAAAACTTTCTAAAAATGCAGTAAGGTATAGGAAGACTCAACGGGCGATCGCTCAGTTAAGCCAGATAGGTCGTCAATCCCAGGCTGAAGCCGAGGTTCAACCTAGATCACTTGGGTTTTAACTTCCGTTGTATGATCATAAAGTCCCTGGAAGTCTAATGATTCTCCATCCCTAATACTCTTGAAGATTTAGGGAGTCAGTCAAACTTATTGTGATTGAATAAGAGGGTTTAAAACCATTGCCATTACCCCAAACTACTCCACTTCAAGTTCCTTCTAGCCTAGATAGTCTAGCTAAGGTTTTGTCTTGGTTTGATCAACTGTATCAGTCCTTTATTCCTAAATCCGTTTGGCTACGCTGTCAGTTAGCTTTAGCCGAGGGATTTACCAATGCAGTTCGTCACGCCCACAAGGGATGTTCTTCCGATTTGCAGATTGATTTAGAAGTCACAATTTTAGATGCACAAGTTGAAATTCGGATCTGGGATTTGGGAAGTCCTTTTGATTTAATGAAACAAATTAAGGATATTCCTATGGATATTGATCACCATTCAGGAGGAGGCAGGGGTTTAAAATTAATGCGCGATATTGCCGATTATTTAAGTTATGAACAAGAAGAAGATGGACGAAATTGTTTATTAATTATTAAGCAATTTTAAACTGATAACTGATCACGGGTACAGACGCGCCCGGGCGTGCGCGATGCCCAAGGCTATTGGCACGTCTCTACTGATAACTGATGATAGGTTCAGGTTTTAATAAACCATGAAGAATTTGGGTGGGCGGGTTTTGATGGGGCCAGGCAAAGGCATGACGGAAGGCCGCTTGTTGACAGGCTTGTAATTGTTCAAATTCTATAATATCCAGGGTTAATAAATTTTCGTATTCAAAGGGTAAACGAACATTATGTAACCCGGCGTTATCGGTACAAATTGCAATATCAACCCCGGCATCAAAACAACGTTCAAAGACAATTTTTAATTGCTGAATATCCTTGAGGGTTCCGGTTTTAATATAAGTCGTCGGACAGACCTCTAAACATTGGTTATTTCTGGCTAATTCCGGTAATAATTCAGGATGTAATAAGGGAATTTGAATCCCGTGACCAATTCGCATCAAATAGGGCAATAATTCAGGATAACAACCTTCCGGGGTTTCATATAAATGTCCGGTGGTTTTTAAGCCTAGGGATAGGGCATATTTGTATAAATTGATAAATTCATCCAACCGTTGAGCGTAATGATTATCCCCTCCGGCGATATCAATGGCACAAACATATTGGGGCATTTGGGCGGCTAAATCAATAATAGCTCGGTTGACTTCTAAGGGAAGTCGGGTGTGCATACATAAAATTTGGCTGGTAATAATGGGAGTATCACTCAGTTGACTAGCTTTTCCCACCACTTCCACAATTTCAGCCATACAGTCAATTCTTTGGGACTGACTTAGATGTTCTGGAGTGCGTAAATAAGGAGTATAACGTAATTCTAAATAGGCTAAATTTTCAAACGTATAAGCCCCCCGCATCAACCGATAAATAAAATAGGGGAGGGTTTCAACGGTCTGCACACTTTCCACCATAGTATGCAGTTCTAAATATTCATCTAAGGTATTGCGGGGTTTAGTATAAAAATCTTCAAACCCTTCATATTCCCCAAATCCTTGGGTTAACTCGGGGTTATGACGTTGGAAATACCGCCACAGAATACGCGGTACAACTGAACCCCCTAAATGGCGATGTAACTCGGCGTGTAACGGCATAATAGTGACTCTGAAAATTAAGGTTAACACCAGAACTATCGCGGATCAGTTTCAATGTTTCTTGGCTAACAATATAAACCGATCCTGATATTGACTACCAACGATAGCACACACATAAAAAAACATGGGGTTAAAGCTGATATTTTTATGAAGATTATTGTTTTTTAGGATAATCAACCCAAACCTATTTTTTTTTGTTAAAATGGAACTTTGGATAAAAATGTAGCAAGTATTCTAAACAGGTTGTCATCCTTTGAGAATTTAAACCATATAAGTAGTTGCACAAAATAAATTACCTAGTTGAGAGAGGGAACGCCGGATCTGGGAACAGGGAACAGGGTAGAGGATTTGTAATTAATTTTGTTTAGGTACTTATAGCAATCCTAAATAGCTTGTAATATTTTAATACTGATATGAAGCAACCAGAAGTATTCCCTATTCCCTATTCCCTATTCCCTATTCCCTATTCCCTATTCCCTATTCCCTATTCCCTATTCCCTATTCCCTATTCCCTGTTCCCTGTTCCCTGTTCCCTGTTCCCTGTTCCCTGTTCCCTCTCTAAAGAAGATTTCACAAAACTTAATTTGACAGAGTTCCCGAAATAACAGATAATCAGGATTTGTGTAAACTGTCGGAGTGAAAACTCTCTTGGCTAACGTAGTTGTTATCGGTGCCCAGTGGGGCGATGAAGGAAAAGGCAAAATCACAGATCTGCTCAGTGGTTCAGCAGATGTAGTTGTCCGCTATCAAGGTGGCGTAAATGCAGGTCACACCGTTGTTGTGGACAATCAAACCTTCAAACTGCACCTGATTCCTTCAGGCATCTTATATCCCGATACCGAGTGCATTATCGGTTCAGGAACCGTCATTGATCCCAAAATTTTAATTGAAGAACTGGATCAACTGGAGTCTCTGAAGATTTCCACCAAAAATTTGATGATTTCCCAAACAGCCCATGTGACGATGCCCTACCATCGCCTCCTGGATCAAGCATCGGAAGAACAACGGGGATCTCAAAAGATTGGGACAACGGGCCGGGGAATTGGCCCGACCTATGCCGATAAGTCTGAACGCACGGGAATTCGGATCATTGACTTGATGGAAACCGAGAGTTTACCCGATCAGTTGCGCTGGACGATTAGCAATAAAAACATTATTCTCGAAAAACTCTATAATCTTCCGCCTCTTGACCCGGAAGCGGTGATTGAGGAATATTTGGCCTATGCAGAACGCTTGCGTCCCCATGTCGTCGATGCGTCACTAAAAATCTACGCTGCGGTGCAGGATCGACGGAATATTTTATTTGAAGGAGCCCAGGGGACACTGCTAGATTTGGATCATGGGACATATCCCTATGTGACATCTTCTAACCCGGTTGCCGGTGGCGCCTGTGTGGGTACGGGAGTAGGCCCGACCATGATTGATCGGGTAATTGGGGTGGCGAAAGCCTATACTACCCGGGTCGGAGAGGGGCCATTCCCGACGGAAATGGTGGATGGAATTGGCCAGGTCTTGTGCGATCGCGGCGCGGAATTCGGAACCACCACCGGACGTCAACGCCGTTGCGGTTGGTTTGATGCGGTGATTGGCCGTTATGCCGTCAGAATCAACGGTTTAGACTGTTTAGCCATTACTAAACTAGATGTTTTGGATGGCTTGGATGAAATTAAAGTTTGCATCGCCTATGATATTGATGGCGAACGGTGCGAACATTTCCCCAGCAGTGCGCGAACCTTTGCCCGGTGCGAACCCATTTATGAAACGGTTCCAGGTTGGAAAGAATCCACCGCAGACTGTCGGAAATTAGAAGATTTACCCCCAGCCGCACTCAGTTATTTGAAATTTTTGGCGGAATTAATGAAAGTTCCGATCGCCATTGTTTCTTTAGGTGCGAGTCGAGATCAAACTATTATTGTGGAAGATCCGATTCACGGCCCGAAACGGGCACTATTAGACGCAGATGGACAACCCATCACCGTTGGCGGTTAATATCTTTTTTTGTGATTCCCTGGTTTCGGCCGGGGAATGCTTTTTTATGGTTTCTGCCTTAACATTAGGGTGTTATAGCGCTACGCATTGAAGTTAGGACACTTCTAAATCCTGAAACTCATTCACTGCTTACTGTTCCCTGTTGCCTGTTGCCTGTTCCCTAGTGCGTAGCGCTATAGAATCACCCCAAAAGTATTTCTAGGTAGAAAATATTATGAAATTTGTTGACGAATACCGGGACGGAAAACTCGCTCAGGATTATGCCAAAGCGATCGCATCAATCACCACAAAACCCTGGAAAATTATGGAGATTTGTGGAGGCCAAACCCATTCTATTGTTAAATACGGAATTGATGAACTTCTCCCCTCAGAAATTACCTTAATTCATGGCCCGGGCTGTCCCGTTTGTGTTACCGATATTAATATTATTGATCAAGCCATTGCCCTCGCCTCCTTACCTAATATTATTTTTTGTTCCTTTGGAGATATGTTAAGAGTTCCGGGGAGTGAAAAAGACCTATTGAGTGTGAAAGCTACCGGGGGAGATATCCGAATTATTTATAATCCCTTAGACTGTTTAAAAATTGCCCAACAAAATCCCACAAAAGAAGTGATTTTCTTTGCCGTTGGCTTTGAAACTACTGCCCCAATTACCGCCATGGCAGTCTATCAAGCCCACCAACAAAATATTAATAACTTCTCCCTTTTAGTCTCCCATGTTCTGGTGCCTCCGGCGATGGAAGCCTTATTATCAAGTCCTAATTGTCAGGTGCAAGGGTTTTTAGCCGCGGGTCATGTTTGCACCGTCATGGGATATAAGGAATATGAACCGATTGTTGATAAATATAAGATTCCAATTGTTGTAACTGGGTTTGAACCCATTGATATTTTACAAGGGATTTATTTCTGTATTCAACAACTGGAAAAAGGAGAATATCAATTAGAAAATCAATATAATCGTTCCGTGCGTCGAGAAGGAAATGAAACCGCTCAAACGATCATTCAAGAAGTATTTGAAATTGTCCCCCGGGAATGGCGAGGACTGGGAAAAATTCCCCAAAGTGGGTTAGGAATTAAACAAAAATATATTAATTATGATGCTCAAAAACGCTTTAATTCTCAACAGTTAATACCCGTTTCTTCCCCCTGCCAAGATTGTATTAGTGGTGAAATTCTCCAAGGGATTAAAAAACCCCAGGAATGTCCGGTTTTTGGAACCCGTTGTACTCCCGAACATCCGTTAGGAGCTCCGATGGTTTCTTCCGAGGGAGCTTGTGCGGCCTATTATCGCTATCGTCAACAAACTATAACAGGGAACAGGCAACAGGGAACAGGCAACAGGGAAGAAAAGAGTTTAGAGCATCAGTTGATGTCCTAATTTCCAGGTGCGACTGCTATAAATTCAAGGAGGAGGAGGTTAAGGGTATTCAAAGAATTGCTATAGCAGTCGCCAGACCTATTAGGACAAAGAGTGATGCAGCAAAGCTAGACGGTGAAGTCTTTTCCTCTCTGTTCCCTGTTCCCTGTTCCCTGTTCCCTGCTATATGATTAGGAATAATGGAAGGGTACAGTAATCCAAGGTAAACATACCCAAAATAGTAATATCCATACCCACCACCCCCAGGTTAAAGGATCAGAATCTTCCGTTAAAATTGCATCGATTCTTTCTGCTAAACGACTACTACGAATCGAACAACTAAAGGATAAATTGCCATAATCCGGGGATTTAAACGGAGCTTTGGCAAGATATAATAGGGATTCTGCTAATACTAAGGGGTCAACTTGTTGGGTTGCGTAACGATCAGCCCGCATTTCCCTTAATAATAGTAATTCTTGCCAGAGTTGGTTAGTATTAGGAAGCCAACAGGTTAAGGTTTGTAGCCAACCCAAGGTAAAAAACCAAAAAGTATCTCGATAGTTTAAATGGGCTTGTTCATGGGCAATCACTGCTTGTAAATGAGACTCATCTAAGAGGTTTAATAATCCTTGGCTGACTACCAATTCCGGTTGCCAAAATCCAATCTGAGCACTATAGGGAAAATCATCTTCTAAAATTCTCGCTGTTTTTCCCATAACAACCTGTTGAGATAGGCGATGAATTCGGGATTGAGATTGCCACAATTGACCGATTAAATTAATAACCGTTAATATTCCCCAACCGACAAACCCCAAAGCCAGAAAATAACTAAACCAACTGGCTTCAAGTCCCAACATTTCCCCCTTGGTTCCCATTGATAATACCGCCAAGGCTGTCATTAACAAAACCAAAGGCGGACAGACAAACAAAAATAGAGATTTTTGCCAGCGTTGCTGCCAACTTCCTCCTTGAGTTAAGGGAATAAGTCGCAAACCGACCGCGCATCCTAGGGCGAATAAAATAATCATTAAGTGCATTATTGTTGTCCCTCCCGTTGGCGACGAATAGCATCAAGGCGTGAGGCAATGGCATCAATTTGATCTAAACTTGCGGTGTCTAAACTATCAGCAAAAGAAGCAACTAAATCAGGATTACCAATTGCCAAAAATCGATTTAAACGGTCATAGGCTAAAATAGCTTGGGCTTGTTCACGGGTGACTAAAGCTTGCCAATAAAAAGCCCGCTCCTGTTTATTACAAACTAACCAGCCTTTATCGGTCAAACGACGTAATACGGTAGTGACGGAAGTATAGGCCAATTCTCGGTTTGGGTCAGATAAAATCCGCTCATGGACATCTTTAACCGTGGTTATACCCAATTCCCAGACTATTTCTAGGATTTCGGTTTCTAACGGGCCGAGGGAAAGTTGCCGAGGACGATAATTAGGCAGAGGAGCCATAGGAAATATATAAAAATAATACTAATTATTTAGTGTAATAGATTTTTTGAACAAAAATCAAGTAGGGGCAATTCATGAATTGCTCCTACCCTGAATTATTGAGTAAAATTTGCTATATTACTTTTTCCAATCTTGATCGGCTTGAGCTAATACATAAGCTGAAACATCGGCAATTTGATCATCTTTTAAACGACCTTTGAAGCCCGGCATGGCTGCTTTCCCATTTGTTACTTGGGTTATAATTGCCTGGAGATCATACATCCCATATTTTTCCAGATCTGCTTTTTTCAAAGTTTTTGCCGCATTGACTAAGTTTTTTCCTCCGGCGTGACAAGATGCACAGTTTGACGAAAATATTTTAGCCCCACTTGCTAAATCGGCGGCGAAGGCATTAGGAACAAAAGTTAAAATAGCCACGGTCATGACTAACAAAACAGAGATTATTTTTTTCATCAGTATTCTCCTCTTAGGAAATTGAATTAATGCTTCTATGGTGCAAAAGAGGTTTACCCTTGTCAAAAGACAGGCTGTCAAACTTGTCCCTTTCCCTGGGAAAAGCCATCGCTTGATTTTATGAATCTGGACTTGGAGAAATTTGTTTATTTTCTTCGATATTAACCGTTTTAATAATTTGTTTGGCTTCTAAATCTTTAACTTGATTGGATTTTAACCCTTCTAACCATTTGACTAAAATTAATTCGGCATCATCAACAATTTGTTCTTTTTGTAATTCTATTCTTAATGTATCGACAAACTGTCGTGTTAAGCGTTTTTGTAACTGCATGGCGATAAAATCAGGGGGTTTATTTTTCCCGGCTTCCAGAGATTTTTTAGGACTTTCTGAAATAGTCATGGCAATTTTTTTCACGAGACTATCAGCCACTTGTTGAGGAAGATGTCCAATCAAAGGAATTTTATTTAATCCTTTATAAATCGGAGACTGTTGAATTGAATGAGTGACTTGATAGTGTAGGTAAGCCTCTAATTCAGGACGAATGGTGGGTAAAACTTTAGTAATTGTAATTTCAACAATTTGGTTAGAAATTCCGGGGGGAGACTCGAATTCGAGTTTAATATCCTCTAAGGAAATAGATTGATAGGAGGAAGGGGGATTAACTAATTTTTTCAGGCTTCCTTGTTTAACAAAATCTTGAATTTTATCAACTCCTTGATTGACTAAAACCTGCACTAATTCCTGAGCAAAACTATAAATAATTTTGAGTTTTAGGTAATCAATCGTAGGTTGTAAACTCGGAAAATTAGCTCGATTTAAGTGATAAACGGCTGAAATAAAACGTAAAAATAATAATTTAGGAATTAATAAAAATACATAATACCATAATTTTAAAATTGCTTCTTTTAGTGTTAATTGAGGTTGGCGAGAACGAAGAACATAAATTTCCATTAAGAAGATTAAGAAAAATAGGCTGATCCAAGGTAAATCAATCAACCAAAATCGATTCATAAATTGACCATTTAAACTCAATTGTCGAAAATAGAATGACTCCATTAAATTTTGAATTTCATTTTCAAAAAACTCGATTTCCTGCTCCCATCCTTGTTGTTCTAAATTTTCCACACTCCAAAAGACATAAAAAGCCTGTCTGGAGGAGCGATCAGCCCAAATTAACTCCGGGGCTAAAAAATTTAATAGGTTAATTTTATATAAAAATTTTAAGGTAGGAGTTAGCCGAGTGGTCACCTTGGGATCTCGACTATAGATATGATTAATCATGCGATATTTCGCTGCGGTTAATGGCCCTAAATTATGTTCTAATTGTAAGAAATAAGTCCGATCAATAATCTTGGAACTGGATTCTCGAAGTTCTTTAAGTAAAGTTTGGGATTTAGGGGTATTTAACTCATTGTATTTTAAATAAACTTTTAATTCTGAAACTTTCACTAAATAACTTTGAGTTAAGCGATCGGGTTCAATTCCTTTAATAATATCATAGGTTAAACTGGGTTCATTAAATAATATTAAAAACCTAATATTTTGATTAAAAAATTCTAACTCTTTTTGCCATTGTTTTTGATTGAAAAAATTAGGACTCCAGAATTTTTCTAATGCTTGCTGAAAATCATTAATTTTAACGTGACTTTGAAAGCGATTTTGAATTTCCGCTAAAGTCCCATAGGAATTGAGAATCCGAAACGGGGGATTTTCTATAAATAATTCCAAACTAGACTCACGAATATCGGTTAATGCCAACTTAACTTCTTCAGATTCAATGCCAAATTGATTAATTGTTTTTTCCAGTTGGTCAACTTGCTGCAAATATTGATTTTTAGGGGTATTTTCAGATTGGGCTTGATGTTGACTCCATTGTAAATAAAATCGACGAAGTTTAATATAACTTAAATCAAACACAACTAAGCAAAAATTAGCCGTCACTATTAAAGCTAAAATTCTAGCGACTAAAAGAGATAAACCTGTACTTTGAGTGGGAATTGGGGGTTCAAATTTCATCTTCATAATTACCGATAATAAAGGGGATTATTGCTGCTTTTTGAGTTCATTAATTGCTAGTAATATAGTTGCTACAATCATAGGTAGCAGATAGTAAATGGCGCGATAGACTAATAAAGAGCCTAAAACCTTGGCTGGATTGACTTCTGAAGCAACCAAGGTTAAAATAACGGTTTCAAAAACTCCTAAACCCCCGGGAATATTACTAATTATACTGGCTGTCATGGCTAATAAATAAATACTAAAATAGCTAAGAAATGAAGACGTGCTACCTTCAGGTAACAATACATATAAAACCCCCGCAGCAGCCCCCCAATCGACCGATGCAAAAATAATTAAGGTGAGTGAAATACTAACGGTGGGAAAGTTTAATTCTAACTGTCCCAGTTTTACAGGTTTATGATTAAAACTTGTCCACAAGAGATAGACTGCCATGACGAGGAGAAAAATGATTCCCACCGGACGAACTGAGACAAAAGGAAAATCTAAAATACTGGGAATTTTTAAGGGTGTTAAGAGAAAAACTAATCCACAGACTCCTAATAATCCTAACCAAAAGGTTAAGTTAGTAAAGGCAATGACCTGGGCAATAACACCGGGAGGAACCCGCCATTTTGAATACAGCCGATAACGAACTGCACTCCCAGTTAGGAGAGACAAACCAATATTATTACTAATGGCATAACTGATAAATGCACCGATGGCAACTTTAAGATAATTCACTGGAAACCCGATATAAATAAACGCTAAAATATCATAGGCTGTGGTCATCAAATAACTGATCATCATCAGACCAATTGCTCCCAGCCTATTAATTTTAGGAATATTAGAGAGACTAATAAAAATATCATCTATAGAATATTTTTCCAGCTTTTGGCTAATAGCCCAAACTGAGAGACAAAATAGAAAAAAGCCGAGAATAGAAGGCACGATCTTACGCATTCGATTGATCTCGGAATTTAACCAGGAACTGGTGGGCATTATTTAATTTCAGCTAAATAGTTTTGTAAGTCTTGAACCCTTTGCTGAGTTACGTTTGCTAAACATTGGGTTAAAAATAAAGGTTCGGCCGTCCCTCCTAAAACTTCACTGGCTTCAAAACTACAGGTTTTATCTCTAAAAGAAATCCAAGCCCGTTGTGCTTCAATTAAGCGTTTTTTTCGTTCCGGGGATAATTGACCCATGAGTTTTTGGTAAGTTTGATTCAGCTTTTGATCGGCGATTTGATATTGATCAGAGGCACATTTTCGCATTTCTAAAGTATTGCCATCGGGCTTACACCGAACCGTTTGGGAAATCTGTGTTTCCGGTGCAGCGAAACTCGAATATCCAAAAATCGGAAAGTTAGTAATAACAAAAACCAAGAAACAGAGGGTTAATATTTTTTGCATTGGATCAAAAAATGGGGTTTGAAAAAATTATTAAATTGGGGTAATAATCGGGATCAATATTCAAGGTAACAGGGCTTAAAACTTAATTCGTTGTCGATAGTTAGCTACGGATTGTACAATGCCAATAGCTATCCAATTACTCAGTAATGAAGATCGACCATAACTTAAGAAAGGCAGAGGAATTCCGGTAACAGGTGCTACACCGATATTCATTCCAATGTTAACAAATACCTGAAATAGTAGCATACAAAGGACTCCAATGGCAATTAAAGATCCAAAAGAATCCTTAGCAGTTTGGGCAATGATCACTAAGCGTAAACAAATAAACCAAAATACTGCTAATACCGCAATACAACCGATAAAACCCAATTCTTCCCCCACGGCTGAAAAGATAAAATCCGTATGTTGTTCGGGGATAAAATTCAGTTGAGTTTGAGTGCCTTGATTAAGTCCTCGTCCATATAATTGTCCTGCACCAATGGCAATACGAGACTGAATTAAATGATAGCCACTTCCTAAAGGATCTTGCTCAGGATTTAAAAATCCAATCAGTCGCATTTTTTGATAGTCTTGCAACACATTCCAGAGGATATGGCTTAACTGTCCGGCTCCCAAATTTATTAATAGAGCCAGCGGGCCAGTGAGCCATTTTAAAGGCAGACTCCACCAACCGACAAAACCCATTAACACAGCCCAGATTATCCCCGCCGGAAGATACACATTAAAAACAATGGCGGCGACCACCGGAGAAACCAACAAAATTAACCAGCCCGG
>DATNRE010000265.1:0-9113 GCA_036703685.1 Candidatus Obscuribacterales bacterium | reverse complement strand
TTCACTCTGTCCAAAATCAATAAACTGTTCAGCAACACTTAAACCTTCTTGCTCAACGGCAAGGTTAACATCTGTATTCAGTTTTAGGTATTCACGAACACTAAATAGATTACTAAACTCCCGATTTTCATAAATTCCATAGAGCAGAAAGTGTTCTTCTGCTGTTAGTAAGTTGGCTTCCAGAGCCTGTTTAACATCGGGGTTGAATTTCAAATAGGCTTCTTTATCAAAAAGCTTATCTAGTTTCTTGAAGAATTTATCGGGTTTATTGGCCAATTTGCCAAGTTTGTCGCCCAATTTGTCTAATTCTTTTGAAAACTTATTCAGGTCATTCATAGTCTTTTCGCCCTTGTAATATCTACGACACAAAAACGGTTGTTTTGCAGACCCATTCCGAAACCCTCAAACTGAACATAAATAAAAGGTTAAATTGGGATTCGGTTTTGAGGGTATTCTTCTGCATATATTGACTCTAAAACATGGATTTAAGATGGTTATTAAGCCTGGGTGAGAAAAATCTTAATTTTAGAGTTTTATGATTGATTTTTTTCACTTGAAGCACAAAAAACTACCACCTTTTTTATTAATTTAGGTGGACTTTTTTTGAATCAAGATCACAAATTTATTTTTTAACCCTGGCAATAATTAGGGTCAAAAAACGGTGATCAACCTCAAGTATAATCCTCAATTACGCTATTATTCTTCCCCACACACTTAATTCAATTATTCCCTCTATTCAGGCAATTATTAACAGTTTTAAAAAATACTTTTAATCACCGAATCTATAGACATCATCGGTCTAAGTATTGGGACATTAATTATCCCAACTCCATAAAGATCACTCAATTGTTTAATATTCCCTATTCCCTGGGCCCTGGGTCTCTACGGTTAACTTCAGGTTTGACCTTGAATACTGAATTAGTCTGAATTCCATGTTCTAACAGCCTTGGGACGGTAGACGTTTAGCTGAGACTGGAAGTTCCCAGAATTTTTAAGCGACCAGACGATATCCCATGCCACGTAGGGTTTCGATCCGTTCACTCCCCAACTTCTTCCGCAGATAACCAATATAAACATCCACAATATTCGATCCGGGATCATAGTCATATCCCCAAACCTGATCCAAGAGTTGTTCGCGACTGAGCACCTGACCCGGATGGCGCAAGAAGGTTTCTAACAGTTGAAATTCCTTAGCCGATAGGGTAATGGGTGTTTCTCCCAAACAGGCTTGACGGGTGTATAAATCCAGTGTTACTGAACCAAAGGTTAAGGCTTTATCTTCTTTATTCCCCGATGCGGGATGATGCCGTAAACGGGCGCGAACTCGGGCCAAAAGTTCGGCAAATCGGAAGGGTTTAGTGACATAATCATCTGCACCTGCTTCTAACCCCGCCACTTTATCTGTAATATCATCTCGGGCAGTCAATATAATAATCGGAATTTGTTCCCCTTGACCCCGCAATTGTTCTAAAACTTGAAACCCATCTTGATCGGGCAGTCCTAAGTCGAGAATTAACAAGTCAAACTCATGGGCGAGGACTTGTGCTAAGGCTTCTCGTCCATTACAAGCTAAGGTTGTCGTAAATCCATTAGCTCGCAGTCCCTTTTCTAAAAAGGCGGCAATTCGGGGTTCATCTTCAGCAATGAGAATTCGACTCATGCGGTCATACCTAATAGTTACAGAAAGAATGGGTTTGAAGCCCCTAAGTTCTACCCAGGATTTTTCCGGGGTGATATTCATTGTATAATGAGTAGATATCCATTGTCTTGACGAAATCGGCACGGAGGGATTAATAAACGAGCCAGCCAATTACAAAACTAGATTAGCGATCGCCTTGAGCAAAAACTAGAATTCTATCAGAATAATCGAAACCTCAATAATATTTTAAAGTTATGGCTAATCACAAATAACCCTCAATAATCAATACTTAATTTTATTAGTGGAAAAACGAACCTATGAACTTTCTCAAACCTGGGAGAACTTCCGCAGCAGTAAAGCTCAATTAGAATTTGATATCCTCGCCACACCCATACTGGGTTTATGGTGCGGATCTTGTGGCTTCCATTTTATCAAAAAGGACTCAAAAATCCATAATTTGGCTTGACCCCCATAAAATTAGAACCAAATTTGATTACAATTGAACCCAGGTCTGATCAGAGTGGGCAAAAAACTGGCGAATTAAAGGTGTGAGTAATTGGATATGGTAACGGTTTGGATCGGAAATTTAGCTTGGGGAGTCGGTTCTATTCTAGGAGTAGAAATAGTGCGGGATGTTTACCATGTCGCGGCTCATATTTTCCCCCCATTATATCGCCTACACAATTGGCATCATCGGGTATTCCGCCCAGATTTAACTCCCGTGAGTGAGGAAATTTATCGCCAAGCCCATTGGTATAATGATGTCCCTGAAGCGGGGGTGATGTTAAGTTTTAGTTTTGTATTTTTGGCGATCGCCCATATTTACACCCCAGAAAACCAGGGATTTGCCCTTCTCGGTTGTCTTTATACCCTTAGTTTCCTATTCTCAGCCATTGCCCGAGGTTTGGGAATTCCCAGGGCGGATCAATTAACGGATTTAACCCATACTCCGGGGGAGTTTTCTAGTCCTCCTGCCCCTTGGATGGTGAATCGAACCTACCATTGGCGACATCATTTTGATAATCAAAATGCCTATTTTTGTGGAACCCTTACCCTATTAGATAAAATCATGGGAACGGCACTTTCATTGAAGGGAAAAACCGTGGCCGTAACCGGGGCATCGGGAACCTTCGGACAAGCTCTTTTATTTCATCTCTATGCTAAAGGGGCAAAAGTTGTGGCTTTGACCTCCAGTAACCAACCCTTGAGCTTAACAGTTGAGGGGGAAACGATTCCGATTAAAACCGTAACTTGGCAGGTGGGACAGGAACAACAATTAGGGGAGTTATTCCAAAAAGTAGATATTTTAATTATTAATCATGGGATTAATGTTCAGGGAATGAGAACGGAAGATGCGATCGCTCAATCATATCAGGTGAATACCTTCTCGGGTTGGCGTCTCTTAGAATTGTTCCTAAGTACCGTTAAAACTAACGCTGATATTGCTAAAAAAGAAGTTTGGGTGAATACATCGGAAGCGGAAGTTGGGCCAGCATTAAGCCCCCTCTATGAACTAAGTAAACGAACTTTAGGGGATTTAATTACCCTGCGTCGTTTGGATGCACCCTGCGTGATTCGGAAATTAATTTTAGGGCCATTCAAAAGTAACTTAAACCCCATTGGGGTAATGTCTTCTAACTGGGTTGCCAAACAAGTGATTAAACAGGCTCAAGGAGATGTTCGCAATATTATTGTTACGATTAATCCTTTGACTTTTATTGCTTTCCCGATCAAAGAATTTTGGGTTTCTACTTACTTCAAACTGTTTAGTCGGAAACCTGCGGATGTAACCACGGCTGTTCTCAATCGTGATTAGAAGTTAAGGAGTACGGGGATTTGGTGGGGGAATTTTTAAGAAAATACCCTCGCTTGTTAGATGATTACAGGAATTTCTATTGATACTCCCATGAACAAAAGTTTTAGACTGATCAAAAAGTTCAAGATTCGGGGGAAAATAAACTTTTATAAAAATAGAATTATGGCTATCGGACTTTTAGCGGTTAGTCTTCCCTTAATCTTTTATCTGCTTTATTCTCAATCCGGGTGGAAAGGAGATATTTTTGCTATTATTTTACTCGGTACAATTGTAAGTATTTGGTTACTATATCAACAAATTACATCAATTAAACAATCTATTTCAACTGCAACAAAAACCCTAAATTTATATTTTGACCAAGGAGAAAACTTAACACTTCCTCCTAGTAATTATTATGAAATTAATCAACTCTATAAAGCGATTCAATCGGGGATTCAACAGAGTGAACAAAAAATCTTAGACCTGGAAAATATTATTCTATCGCGTCAGGAAGACTCTCTACAAATTGTTCTGGAACGAGAAACCGCAGAAACCCATCTTCGCCAATGTTTAAGTATTGCAACCCGTCATCATTTGTCCCTGTGTGTGGCTTTAATTAGTGTTGAAGATAGCAGGTTAACTGAAGACCCGGATTTTTTAGAAACTCCGTCCCCGGAAATTCTAAATTTAATCCAGCAATTACAACAAATTTTACGAGAAAGTGATTGGGTCGCCCATTGGAATCATGATGAATTTTTGTTAGCTATTTTTTCGGAATTACCCGGAACAGAAATAGCACTCAATCGAATTTTAGAGCGTTTAGTTACTCAGGAAGAATCCTCGGAGAATAATACATCTGGGTGTTCTATTTATATTGGATATACTCAATCGCAACCCAATGAACATTATCGTGCCTGTATTCAACGAACGAATCGAGCCCTACAACAGGCTAAAATCACAGGAGAACGTTGTGTTTATCTTTAGAGGGAATAACAATCCCACCGTAGTAAGCCCTTAAGGGCTCTCTAATCTGCCCTCGTAGTAAGCCCTTTAGGGCTCTCTAATCTGCGCTTAAGCGCAACAACGGACGCCATATTTTAATTGTTCCGTCTTGACTCCCGCTAACTATTGTTTGATTATCGGGACTAATGGCAATGGAATAAATAATACCCCTATGTCCGGTTAAAGTACAAATTTCTTCTCCTGTTTCTATTTCCCATAGTTTAATGGTTTGGTCTTCACTTCCACTAACTAATATTTTATTATCTGAAGTAATAGCAAGAGAATACACACCGCCTGAATGTCCTTCTAATGTTCTGATAATATTTCCTGTTCCCGGTTGCCATAATGTAATTGTATTATCCCCACTTCCACTCGCTAGTATTTGAGTATCCGAACTAAAAGTAAGAGATAAAAATCGATAATCAATTCCAGGAACTTTAAGCTCACGAATTGTTTCTCCGGTGTTCATGTGAGCAATAATAATACTACCTTGCGGATTTTCATAGGCAAGGAAAGGGCTACTAGCAGCAAAAGTAATTGCGTTAATTATTACTCCTGTATTGGAAACACTATGTGATGAAGTATAAGCATATTTATCAGTATCTATATTCTTGACAAGAACACGAGCATAGGAAGATGATTTTCCATAACTATGATTCATCCCAATAATATTCTTATGAGGGTGAATAGCCACAGACTCAACTTTAGACTCACTTGTTACTAATACAGATATTTCTTCACCCGCCTCTAAATTCCACAGTCTCACGGTTTTATCATAACTTCCACTAACAATTGTTTGACAATCAGAACTAATTGCAATTGCTACAACTTCTCCTGAATGTCCTATTAACGTTTTCTCTAATTCTCCAGTTTCCAAATTCCAAATTTTTATGGTTTCATCTTCACTACAACTCACGATATTTTTACCATCAGGAGTAATAGCAACCCCATAAATTACCCAAGTATGACCAATTAATGTTTGAACACATTGCCACTTTTGAGCTTGATGATTCAAAGGTAGTGCAAGCGTCTCGCTTTCTGATATTCCTAAATTATCACCTGCTAATTCATCCCCAAAATTAGATAAAGAATTGTTTAAATCTGTTAAAATATCCCTAGCTGACTGATAGCGGCGTTTAATGGCACTTTCAATCATTTTATCCAAAATTAACCCTAATTCCTCACTCACCGGATGTTTTAAATGTTCTCGCCAAACCCAGATACCCTCCTCATCATCAAATAAATCTATCGGTTCCACTTGGGTTAATAAATGCAGACAAGTCACCCCCAAACTATAAATATCACTGGCAAAAATACCCTTTCCCTTCGCTTGTTCGGGGGCAATATAATCAGAAGTGCCGATAATTGTTCCGGTGACGGTAAATGCGGTTTTTTGGGTAAATTTAGCCGAACCAAAATCGACTAAAACAAACTTTCCGTTAGGACGACGAATAATATTAGCGGGTTTAATATCCCTGTGAATTACATTTTTATCATGGATAAAATCTAATAACGGAAGTAAACAGATTAAAAGATATTGAATCTGAGTTGAATTAAATGCTCCTTCCTGAACTAGAATTTTAGCTAAATTTTCCCCTTCGATGAATTCTTGGATTAAATATTGTTGTTGATTAATCGTAATATAAGCTAAAAGCTCAGGAATGTGAGAGTATTTACCTAATTCATCTAACCTAATAGCCTCCTGTGCAAATAATTCCGATGCTTTTTGCCAGGTATCAGGATCTTGAGATTGGGGAAAAAACTGTTTAATTACACAGCGCGGCTTAGAAGGTTTATCCCCATCCACGGCTAAAAATGTTTTGCCAAATCCCCCTTGTCCAATGATATCTATAGCTTGATATCGATCTTTTAACCGTAGTTGATTCCCACAGGTTAAACAAAATTGACTTTGATCAGGATTATAGGGTTTAGCACATTGGGGATTCAAACAATAGGCCATAGAAACACTTCTAGCATTCTAGTCCAATTGTAAGGTGTTCTATCCCATCTTTGACATCCGCCCCTTGATTATCTTTCTCTCTTTCTTTGTGTCTTAGTGCCTTTGTGGTTATTTTAACAGAACAATAGCTGGCAGCGACTTAAAAAGAGCCATTGCCAGTCTAAAGTTTGTGTATGAAATTTAGTCTCAGGACTTAGGTGAACTACCCACACTGACTTGGAGTACCAAGTACAGTGTCGGCTTCTGTACTCACAGGCGAATGCCTCAAGACGGACTTGCATCCCCCTTTTGGTCTTACCTCCCCTACTACAGCAGAAACGGCTGCACCATCCGTCTTTAGCATTCAATTACGAATTACGAATTACGAATTACGAACCATATCCCTGGAATTATTCTTCGTCGTCTCCAGCTTCAACTTGTTTGAGGTGAATATGCTTACGTCCGAGAGAAATTTCAAACTCATCGCCAGCCGTTAAATCCATTTGTTTTGTATAGGCTGCACCAATCAACAAGTTTCCATTTGATTGCACACTAATTCTATAACTAGCAGAGCGTCCACCCCGGCCGTTTCCTTGTTGTTTGCCATCTAACTCAATTCCCTCAGCATCAATTAAAGCATTGAGGAATTTCATCATGTTGACACGCTCAACATTATTCTTAGTCAGGGTGAAGTAACCACATTCTCTAGCTTTTTCTTCTTTGCTCAGATGCTCAAGTCCTTTGACTTTCTCGAGTAAAGCTTCTCCGGTCAGAGGTTGAGGTTGGGGGTCAGAACTTTTCTTTTTACTCATTAACTGTTCCTGTAAATTTTTTACAAAAGGTCTTGACTTTTATCGTGGGTGGGTGATAGGACACCCAGATTGTTTAGCTAGATCCTTGCTTGAAAAACTATATTACACTAATTAACGAAATTATTCACCTATTTTTTAAATTTTTTATTGGATCTAATTCCAGTCAAGGAGTTGAGTGGAAGCGTGGGACATCAACAACTGAGGATCAGGTTCAGTTATCAGCTTGTCAGGAATAGTATGAATCCCTATTGCATCAACTCAAACCCCGGTTTAAAACCCAAACTCTCCTGCCCAGACTGATGAGAAGTTATCAACTCCAGACTCAACTCTTGAGGGAGGATCTTGTGGCGGTAGGGGTTAGAGTTGGGGGGAATTTCGTTTAGGTATGCTCAAATTGGTAGAATCACCTGAAGACCATCTTTGCCCTTTGAAACTCCATTGCCAAGTTATCTATTTTATTACCCAGAATGAAGTTAACGACACGGGGACACTATAGCGTGAAAGCCTTGCTTGATCTATCCTTACAACGGGGGAACGGGCCGACTTCTGTAAATGCGATCGCACAGCGCCAAAATATTCCTGCACCCTATCTGGAAAAACTCCTGATCGAGATGCGACGATCGGGGTTAGTTGAATCAGTTCGAGGTGCTCAAGGAGGCTATCAATTGGCAAAATCTCCAGCCCAAATCTCCCTAGGACAGATATTAGAAGCAGTGGGAGAAACTATTGAACCTTTACCCCGCCATCAAGCGGATATTGAACAAGCAGAAGACTGGGTAACTTTTACCCTATGGAATCGGTTACACCAAAAGCTGAAAGAGGCACTCTATGGGATTTCCCTCGAAGATCTCTATTATGATGCTCGCAGTTTGCAAGCTGCCCAGGGGGAAGAAACAAGTTTTGTGGTTTAGGTCATTTTGAACCCCAGAAGTTGAGTTCAAGATTGATTGTCCTTTTCTATTTATCTATTGTCCATGACGGATTTTAATTCCCTGATCATTTTATTGATTGCGGCTGTAGCTGATTATCTGATTGGAGATCCCCAAAATTGGTTACATCCCGTGCAGGTGATGGGGTGGGTGATTACTTACTATACTCAAATTTTCTTTAAATACTTTCATCAACCAAGAATTCTGCGGGTTGCCGGGGTATTTCTGACCCTAATTGTGGTATGGGGGAGCGCCTTAACGGTGGCGTTAATTAGATATGGGATACAAGGGCTAGTTATGAGATTTTCCGGGCCTGAAATTTTCAGCCTTGCCGTAGAAAGTCTGCTCTTGGCCAGTTGCTTTGCGGGTCGAAGTTTAAGGGATTCCGCCGAGGATGTTCTTTATTGGATTGATCAAGGAGATTTAGTCACGGCTCGTCAACGATTAAGTCGTTATGTAGGTCGAGATACGGAAACCCTATCGGAGTCAGAAATCCTTAGAGCCGTTTTAGAAACCGTCACAGAAAATGCTACCGATGGTGTGATGGCTCCTTTATTTTATGCCCTAATTGGTGCGGTATTACCCGGGGTCGGTAGTCTCCCTCTTACTTTTGCCTACAAAGCCGCTAGTACCCTTGATTCTATGGTGGGTTATCGAGAAGCTCCCTATGGGGATATCGGATGGTTTAGTGCCAAATTAGAGGATGTTTTAACCTGGCTTCCCTGTCGATTAACGGTGATCACGATCGCCATATTATCAGGAAAACCTGGTTATGTTTTAAACATTTGTCAACGGGATGCAATTTTTGATCCGAGTCCGAATGCGGGATGGAGTGAATGCGCTTATGCAGCCGCCTTGGGGGTACAACTGGGGGGAGAAAATTCCTATCGGGGGGTGATTAAACACAAACCTTTCTTGGGAGATCCCCAACAACCGATTACATCTACTACCATTAAAAAAGCATTACAACTAACTCGATATAGTTTTTTAATCACGT
>DATNRE010000264.1:0-7297 GCA_036703685.1 Candidatus Obscuribacterales bacterium | reverse complement strand
GCCTCTACAACTTCAAATCCCAAAGGTTGCAGTAAATCCACCAACACTAAGCGATTTTCTCGTTTATCATCTACGACTAAAATTTTGCGTTTATCTCCTGTGAATCCTACAATTGAATATAAAGAATTAGCTTCAGATGGTGTTTGTATTTCTGTAGAAATTGGTAAATTTAATTCAAACCAAAAACGGCTACCTTTTCCGGGATGACTTTCTACGAATAAATTTCCTCCTAGGTGTTTAATTAATCGTTCGGTAATCGCTAATCCTAACCCGGTTCCCTCGGAACGGTAGGACATTTCTGCCACTTGTTCAAAGGGTAGAAAAATATTTTCTAATTGTTCGGAATTGATTCCAATTCCCGTATCTTCAATTTGAAACTGAATAGTTTGATCAAAACTCGAAGAATTCGGTGGTTTTTCTCGGACTTTAATTCTAAAAGTAACTCCCCCATGGTCGGTAAATTTAACCGCATTTCCTAATAAATTAATTAAAATTTGTCGTAAGCGCTTTTCATCTATTTCTACGGCGATCGGAAGTTGGGAGAGGGGTTGATAAATAAAAGCTAAACCTTTTTGCTTGGCTTTTATCGAACAGATTTCTATTACTTCCTGCAAAAAAGTATCTAAATTGACGACTTTTGTAGAAATTTCTAGTTTTCCGGCTTCGATTTTAGATAAATCCAAAATATCATTAATTAAGGTGAGAAGATGGGTTCCACATTGATGAATAATTTGGATTCCCGCTTGATCTTTTTCCGAAGGTGTTGTTGAACGTTTTAAAATTTGAGTATAGCCTAAAATTCCATTTAAAGGGGTTCTTAATTCATGACTCATATTTGCCAAAAATTCACTTTTCGCCCGACTCGCTGCTTCCGCATCTTCCTTAGCCTGTTTCAAGGCTTCTTCAACTTTTTTACGTTCCGTAATATCAATATTAATTCCCACAATTCTTTCCATTTTCCCAGGACGTTCGGGTAAACCAATTCCTCGACTCAAAATCCAAATATAATGACCCTGTTTATGTTGCATTCTTAAAATAATTTCATAGTTAGCATATTTGTGATGAATATATTTATAAATTTGATTAAGCACAGATTCTTGATCTTCGGGATGAATTCTCTGAATAAATTCATCAATTTTAGGCTTAAATTCCTGTTCGGTATAGCCTAACATTTCTTGATAGCGAGGAGAATAATAAGTTTCACCTGTACTAATATTCCAGTCCCATAAACCATCATTTGCTCCTCGCATGGCTAACTCTAACCTTTCTTGGCTTTCTCGTAATGCTTGTTCAATTCGTTTGCGTTCTAAAATCTCCTGTTCTAAGGCTTGAGTTCGTTCAGCAACTTTTGTTTCCAAGGTCTTATAGAGGAGAGCATTTTCAATCGAAATTGCCGCTTGAGAAGATAATAAATTCAACACTTGTAAACGTTCAGAGGTAAAGGCTCCAGCCATTAAATTATTTTCTAAATAGAGAATCCCAATCAGT
The DNA here is from genome assembly GCA_036703685.1 of Candidatus Obscuribacterales bacterium. Classification (GTDB taxonomy): domain Bacteria; phylum Cyanobacteriota; class Cyanobacteriia; order Cyanobacteriales; family Microcoleaceae; genus Planktothrix. The sequence goes on along the minus strand of DATNRE010000264.1, from coordinate 5,809 downwards.
TTTCATTGATTCAAAAGAGGAATACATAAAATTGATTTAGGCTGATTTAAAATAATATAATCATCGCTGATAAATTTATTCTCTTTCGTCGCTTGATGAATCACTAAACTGTCTTGAGTATGAATCACATAATTAACAATTGAGTTACAAACTTCTGGGGTATTTGTTTCGGGATTAATTCTTTCAATCGGAATCGCTTGTAAAACTTTAACTCCATTGTGAACCGTGGTAACGTAGGCTTGAATTAACCATTGTTTATTGGATTCTAAAATTAAATATCCTCTTTCAGCCCCCGCATTTTCTACAACAATTTTCATGATTTTTGTTAGTAAATGCTCGATTGAAATTTCCCGGGAAAGGGCTTGAGATGCTTTAAAAATACTGGCAATATCTAAGGAATTAGGGTAGTTAATTTTCTGAGGTTCTGGGGAAGATTTAGGAGAAATCTCTTGATAATCCGTAATATTTTTAGCCTGAATTTGTTCAAAATCCCATGTCCATTTACCCTTATTATGCCCCTGTGTCCAAGATAATTGAGTGGGATACTCAAATTGTAATAATCCTTCTGTATAAAGGGATTTCAAAAATTCCCGAGTAAAAAAAGGATTGCCTTGGGTTTTTTGATAGACTAAATGGGCTAAGGAGTGACTCGCTTCCGTAGAACAGTTTAATCCTTCGGCGATTAAATCATTAATATCTGATAAACTTAAATTATCAAGACTGATTTCAACTCCGGGGTCTTGGGTAATTTTAATCGCTTCTAAGGTTGATTTTAAGGGGGGATTGAGATTTAATTCATGATGACGATAGGCTCCAATAATCATTAAATATTGAATGCTTTCATCTTGACTCAAGGTTTTAATTAAGTTTAAAGAAGCCCAATCTGCCCATTGTAAATCATCTAAAAAAATTACCAAAGAATGTTGGGGCTGGGTGAGGGCTTGGATCAGTTTTTGAAAGGCTTGTAAAAAACAATTAGGGGTTTCTTGTAAATTTAAATTATCGGCGACAGCAGGTTTCCCAATAATTCGTTCTAAATCAGGAATAATATCAATTAAAAGTTGCCCTTTATCACCGACAAAATCCAAAATTTTTTGTTTCCATTGCTCTAATATTTCTTTTCGTTCTGTTAAAATTTGATGGCAAAATTCATTCAAGGCTTGAGCTATGGCAAAATAGGGAATATTGCGTTTATATTGATCAAATTTTCCAGAAATAAAAATTCCCCGTTTAGCCGTAATGGGCTTATAAATTTCTTTAACTAAAGCCGATTTTCCGACGCCAGAATAACCAGAAATCCAAATCAATTCCCGATTTCCTTGGGTGACTCGTTCAAAGGCAGTTAATAAAGTTTCAAGGGGTTGTTTTCGACCATATAATTTTTCAGGAATTTGTAATTTATCCGATAAATCTTGACTTCCAAGTTCAAAGAATTCAATCAAATCTTGAGTTTTAACTTGTTCTAAACAGCGTTCTAAATCACTTTTAATTCCATAGGCTGACTGATAACGATCTTCGGCATTTTTTGCCATTAATTTTAGAATAATTTGGGATACTGTTTCCGGTAAACTAAACTTAGTATAATGATCGGGATAAATAGGAGTTTTAGCAATATGACTATGAACTAATTCTAGGGGATCTTCACTGGTAAAGGGTAAGCGACCCGTGAGTAATTCATAAAAAGTTACCCCTAATGAATAGAAATCACTCCGATAATCAATGGTGCGATTCATCCGTCCGGTTTGTTCTGGGGATAGATAGCCCAGGGTTCCTTCTAGGGTATTAGCAGAAATAAAACTGAGATTTTCTTGAGATAAAATACTGGCAATTTCAAAGTCAATGAGTTTAATAACTTGGGTATTTTGATTCAAGATAATATTACTAGGATTAATATTTTTATGAATAATATTAAACCCGTGAATTTGACCGATAATTTTGGTAATCCCAATAGCCAATTCCAGAAATTCAATTAAAGTTAACTGACCTGCCAATTTTAGCTGGCTCAGGGATGATCCGCCAAAATCTTCTAAAATCATCATCGAGTGATCATGATGGGACTCTAACCCATAAACCTTAACCACTCCTGGCAAATTTAAAGACTGAATCAGTTCATATTCTCGCTGAAACCGAGCCACCTGTTTTGGGGTGCGTCCCTGCTCTCCCAGGACTTTGAGCACCACAGGTTGTTGATGGGGAATCCAATAGGCCCGATAGACTAAACTGGTGGGGCTACTATAAAGTAAAGTAGTGGTGTGAAACCCTGATATGGTCAGCATTTTGGTTCAGTCCATGACTGTTGTGGGTTAAGATTAATCAACCGGGATCTGATGGTTAACAATGAACTATATATCCGCTCCTCTCCTTCAGGATACCTAATATTATCCTTGAGGGAGTGTGTTTTATATCACATTTATATTTCCGTAGAGCCTTAAATTTAAGATGACCAATCAAACTGGAACCCTTTATATTGTAGGAACTCCCATTGGGAACCTAGAAGATATCACCTTGCGGGCAATAAAAATTTTACAAACTGTCGATTGGATTGCGGCGGAAGATACCCGTCATACGGGCAAACTATTGCATCATTTTGAGATTAAAACTCCCCAACTCAGTTACCATGAACATAATCAACAACGCCGGATTCCTAGCTTGGTGGAATCTCTCAGTCAGGGACATACAATTGCCTTGGTTACTGATGCGGGAATGCCGGGGATTTCCGATCCCGGATATGAGTTAATAAAAGCCTGTATTGAAGCCAATATTCCGGTGATTCCGATTCCCGGGGTGAGCGCTTGTCTAACGGCTTTAAGTGCGGCGGGATTACCCACGGATCGATTTATTTTTGAAGGGTTTCTACCCACCAAAAATAAAGAACGTCAACAACGTTTAAGCATTTTACAAACCGAATCTCGCACCCTAATTTTATATGAAGCTCCCCATCGTCTTCTGGAAACCTTAGAAGATTTAGCCCTAATTTTAGGGGGGAAACGGTCGATTGTGATTGCCCGGGAGTTAACCAAACTGCATGAACAATTTTGGCGTGGAACCGTAGAAGATGCCGTACAATACTATCAAGATCACAACCCCAAAGGGGAACTAACATTAGTAATTGCGGGTGTCACCGAAACCCCAACGGTGATTACGGAAGATCACATTAAAGCCGAACTTAAATGCTTGTTCGAGCAAGGGATTTCTCGGTCTGAAGCTAGTCGTCAACTGGCCGAAGCCACCTCCGTTCCCCGTCGGCAAATTTATCAAATTGCCTTAACTTTACCCGATGGCACGGAATCAAATATTGAGGGATAATCAAGTATCCTGCTTTGCCCTTTGTCCGATTATTCTATATTTTTCTTTAATATGGCTTACATTACCCAGCGTCGTCGTTCTGTGAGAAATTCTTCTGTTCCCCGTCGTTTTAATAGGCGATCGCCTGTTCAATTTATAACTAGAATTCCCCAGGGATTCAGCCAGTTAAAATACTCTCGAATTATATTTTTAATTGCCCTATTCCTAACCCTTAGCTGGACAGTGGGAGGGGTATTAAAACTCTTATTTCCAGACGCCAAACCTCAACCCAAAACTCCGACCCTTCCGATTTCGGCTCCCGCGACAACCGACACGGATCAAACCGTTGTTTATAATATTAAAACGCCCCCTAATTTAGCCCAAAGTCAAGAGTTACAAATGATTATTGACGGTGCGGTTGATATTGCTAAAAACCAAGGATTACCCACAGAATCTTTATCAATTACCTTAATTAATGTTAGTAATAATTCAACCCATACCCTCGCCGGATATAACAATACTACCCCAAGATTTCCCGCCAGTGTCGCTAAATTATTTTGGATGGTTCAATTTTTTGGCTATGCAGAAAAAGGATATATTCCCCAGGAATCCCCCTTTTATACCGACCTATCCCAAATGATGCGAATTTCTGATAATGATTCAGCGAGTCGGATTGTTGATGCCATTACCCAAACTGAATCAGGGGAAAATTTAAACCCATCGGAATTAGATCAATGGCTGAAAAAACGCATTCAAGTTAATCAATTTTTTGAAAAATCCGGTTATACAGGGATTAATTTAACCACTAAAAATTATCCGATTACCGGAGTAGGAGAAAAACCCATAGGTAGAGATTTACAACTCCGAGAAAATCCCGCCTATTCCCAAGGAAATTTCGTCACCACCGACCAAACCGCACGATTAATGTATGAGATTTATACCAGACAAGCTATTTCTCCCTTAGCAAGTACGAAAATGGCCTATTTATTAACCCGAGATTTAAACCCCAAAGCTTGGAAAAATATTGATGCTAACTCGGTTGAAGGATTTTTAGGAGAATCCTTACCCCCCAATATTTATTACGGGTCTAAAGTTGGTTATACCAGTCGTTCTCGTCAAGAAGTCGCTTTTGTGAGAACCTTAAATGATCAAGCAATTTATATTTTAGCCGTATTTGGAGATGATCCCGCCTATGCAAAAAATCAACGGGTTTTCCCTGATATTTCTCGTTATATTTTTAATCGCTTAAATCAAACTTCTGAAAAAAACACCCGCAAAAAGTCTCTGAATTGAATCAACTATAGCAATCGTTGTGTTTAAAAGGGAACAGGGAACAGGGAACAGGGAACAGGGAATAGGGAATAGGTAATAGGGAACAGGGAACAGGGAACAGGGAATAGGGAATAGAGGTAATACTTGTGACTGTTTCATATTAGTAGGGAAATGTTAGGGAATTTGGCGCAAATCCAAGGTTAAAGGATATTCGGGATTTAAGTGTAAAGGCGGAACTTTTAGCAATCCAGGTGTGTGACCCATGGCGACAAATCGTTCTAACATTCGACCTTCTGCTTCTCGATGATTAACCGGAAATTGTTGATAGATTTTGCCATTAGGCGGAGTGACAAAATAGGTACAACCCCCAATGGAACGGTATGACCAAGTATCAACAATATCAAAAATTAAGGGATCATGGGGAGCAATAGAAGGATGTAATAAAGAGGTATAGCGTCGCGCCCGAAACCTTACCGCCCCGACATATTCCCCTGGATTTCCCGTGGATTTTAAGGGTACGGGACGACCCTGACAGGTAACAATATATCGAGCCGAATAACTATCAAGATTAGCAGAATTTCCTAGGGCATTTTTTAATAAAATTTGTACCCTTTCCATTGAGGAATCTACATAACGCGCCGTGCTTCCCGATGTCGTTTCTTCTCCTAAAACGTGCCAAGGTTCAATTCCATGACGCAGTTCTAATTCTACCCCCTCTTTAATAATTTCTCCATAACGGGGAAACCGAAATTCTAAAAAAGGAGCAAACCAAGTAAAATCAAAGTGATAACCAACGGTTTTTAAGTCCTCAATAATAGTTTTTAAATCCTCTCCTAAATAATGGGGTAACATAAATCGATCATGGAGAGTCGTGCCCCAACGAATTAAGGAATGGGTGTAGGGTTTTTCCCAAAACCAAGCGACTAACGCCCGAATTAATAACATTTGTACCAGGTTCATCTGGGGATGGGGAGGCATGGCAAAAGCCCGAAATTCTAATAATCCCAGTTGATTTCTCGGGTTTTCAATCGGGTACAATTTATCAATACAAAAAGCCGATCGATGGGTATTTCCGGTAATATCAATTAATAAATTTCTTAATAATCTATCTACTAATTGGGGTGGAATAGGAGCTTCAGGTTTTAACTGTTGAAAGGCAATTTCTAACTCATATAAACTTTCGTGTCTAGCTTCATCCACCCGAGGAGATTGACTGGTTGGCCCGACAAATAAATCACTGAACAAAAACGAT
>DATNRE010000263.1:0-2596 GCA_036703685.1 Candidatus Obscuribacterales bacterium | reverse complement strand
AATCATAACTTTCACGGAACATTTCATCATTAGAATATTTGGGTTTCCAGCCTAATTTTAGCAGGGGATCGACATCAAAATAAAATTCTTTGTGATAGGTTAAATAATGCCAAGGAGCGAGGGGACTTAATCCCATCCAGTCTAACAGTTGTAATGTGCCAATGGTTAATCCCGTGGGTAAACTTTTAACTTGAGAATCGGTTTCGGCATATTCAATTAAATGTTCTAATACCTCTCGTAATGTGCCAAAGCGATCGCATCCCACATTATAGATTCCAGGTTGACCTAAATCCAATGCTAAAAGATAGGCGTCCATCAAATCATGGGCATGGACAAATTGAAATTTAACGTCACCACTGCCAATTACATAGACATTTTTTCCCTCTTGAATCCATTCAAATAATATCTGAAAAATCCCTAATCTGCCTTCGCCTAAAATCGTCCGAGGACGAATTACAATTAAGGGTAAACCCGCCTGATCACAAATCTCTCTAACGGCTAATTCCCCCGCTAATTTTGCCCGTCCATAAATTTCAACCGCTTTAGTAGGAGTATTATTAGTAATCGGACATTCAGCCTCCCCAAAGAGGGCGCTAGAACTCATGTGAATAAAACTTTTAACTCCGGCTTTTATGGCTGCTTCAGCCGCAATTTTACTGCCTTCTACGTTAACTTCCCAAAACTTATTCCCCGATTTTGTTAAGGGAACTAAAGCCACATTATGATGGACAATATCAATGTCTTTCATGGCTTTTTCTACCCCATCGCGATCGCAAATATCACAATTAATAAATTCAATCTCTGGGGGACGGGTGGGATCTTCCCAAATATCTAAAATTGTGACATCTTCCCCCCGTTGATATAATCGTCTAGCAATTAAGTTTCCTAAAAATCCCGACCCTCCGGTGATTAAATGTTTCATGTTTTATTGTTGATTTTTAAAGTTATTTTTGATTGACAAAATCTAATTAAATTATAACCTAAAACAGAGACAAGAATAAATCATATATTTTGCAGTATAATCTGATTCTGATATTAGTCTAATCCTCCATAATTCTCAAAAATCCATTTTAGGCTTCTTCGCATTCCTTCTTCTAAAGCAATTGTCGGATTATAACCTAATTCTCGTTGAGCTTTAGCAATAGAAACAGCAATGGTTTTATTCATTTCTGAGAGAACATGAATTTTTTGATGATACAATCCTAAACTTTGTAATGTTCCATCAACTACTAAAGCAATTTCACTCGCTAACCCCGGTAATTTTAAGCGTTTATGAGTACAGGATTGCTGAAATTCTGTTTCTAATAAATGTTCTATGGTATTAATAATATCATTCATGGAGTAGGGTTGTTGATCAGCTATCCAATAGGTTTCTCCATTGGCTTTTTCGGTGATAGCTGCTAATATTAATCCTTGACAAATATTATCCACATAAGCCATAGATCGTAAATTATTCCCATCTCCAACAATTGGCCCCTTTCCATCTCGAATCATCTTAAAAAATAGGGTTTGACGTTGGGGTTGATGGGGGCCATAAAACCAAGGGGGACGAATAATCACGGTTTCAATTTTTCCCTGTTGCTGATAGTTATTTACCGCTAATTCCATTAACATTTTTGAACGTCCATAGTTCATATAGGGATGATAGGGGGAGGTTTCATCAAATAAATGATCGGGATGGGGATTACAACCACAGGGAGAATTTGAAGATACAATAATCCCTCGTTTTATCTTAGCAGAAATCGCCGAATTTAATAGATTTTTTGTTCCTTCTACATTGATTTGATAAAATTCTGCTATTTTTTGAGGATGAATAATTCCGGCGGTATGAAATAAAATAGCATTTTCGGCATTTTCACAAAAGCGATCGCAATCTTGGGAATTTCTCAGATCTCCTTGATAAATTTCTATTTGATCGGATATTTTTTTTAAAATAGTTGGGTCTTGATTCGGTAAAATTAAACAGCGAATTTTTAACTCTTTTTGAGGTTGACTCAACGGTTCAAAATCTGCTAATCCTTTAACTAAAGATTCGACTAAATTAATTCCTAACCAACCTAATGCACCTGTAACTAAAACTAAATTTGTGTTGAATTTGATCATAATTTTATTTGTTGTTGTGCTTCAGCACAATTACAGTTGTTGTACTTCAGCACTATCTTATGTTAATAAGATGCGCTTAAGCGCAACAACGGAGCAACAACTTAGGGATTGAGGAATTTTAACGCATTTCGACGCGCGATCGCCATAATTGAACCTTGAGGATTAACCCCAGGAGCACTACACAGTATACTCCCATCTGCAATATATAGATTATTAAATCCATGAACTTTACCAAAGGAATTAACGGCACATTTTTGTAAATTTTCTCCCATCGGACAGGAAGAAAAAATATGAACAGTCATTAAATTCGTTTGTTTTTTGGGGAGTTCCTCTGGGATTTTAGCTAAATCCTGGGAATCCGTCAAGGGGGAACTATTAGAAATACTAGGATAAAGAATTTTAGCTTCTGCTTCAAATAATAATAGGGCTAATTTTTGTAATGCTTCCGATAAATCTTTTAAGTCTTGAGATGTTAATTTATAACGAACCAAAG